>NZ_JBFLUG010000200.1:0-10217 GCF_041008525.1 Parafrankia sp. FMc2
TGTCTGGTGGGCTCGGAGAGGTGTGTAGGAGGCCGCCCATGGTGGACGCCGGGGAGCTCGCCGGCCGCGCCGATCCCAGCGACGCCCCGCCGCCAACCGGCCCGCCGGCGAGCTCCCCGGCGTCCACCATGGGCGACCGCTCACGGGCTGAGGTCCAGGAGACGGACCGGCTGACCTGTCCACCGGTCCGGCGCCGTCGTCGCGATCACCGCGCCCTCGGGGCGCTCCGCGGTGGGCTGCGCCGTATGGCGGACGTGCTCCGACGCCCAGCCGGTATCGAAGGCCACCGCGAGCGCGGCCGCCAGGTCCAGCTTCACGATCGTCACCGCCGGCAGTGCGGCGATGTGCTCGGCGGTCCCCGGCCGGACCCGGTCCGCCTCCACCAGCGCACAGACCGGCGCGTACAGGAAATGGCCCGGCACGGTGTGCGCACGCTGGATCAGTCGAGAGGCCCGGAGGCTGCCATAGCCGGCCGAGACCATCGCCGTGTCGTCCAGCACCGCATGCAGCGCGTCGTTCACCGCTCCAACGCCCGCGCCAGCCGGCGGTCCAGCTCTGCGTCGGCCTGCGTGGCCTCCTTCTCCGTCCTCCCCAGCAGGGCAGCTGGGACACGATCATTTATGGTGCCGCCGGTGGCTGCTGATGCCGTCTGCTGGTGAGGGTGGCGGCGAGGGTGTCGATGCGGGCCAGGAGTGTGGCGGGGGGTTGGTCGAGGTCGACGGTGTGGGTGTGGACGCGCAGGCCGCTGTGGCGGAGGACGTGAGTGGTCGGGGTGGCGGTGGCGGTGGCGGCGTGGACGAGGTCGCCGTCGGGCAGGCCGAGAGCGGTGCAGTAGGCGATCATCTGGTACAGGTCCTGGACGGGCAGGCCTTTGGCCGGGGCCTTGTACTTGGCGTCGATGAAGGCCTGGCAGCGGGGGCCGTCCCACCAGGTGATGTCGGGGCGGGCGGGTAGCCGGCCGGCCTGGTCGAGGGGGACGCGCCGCTGGCCGTCGACGGTGCCGCCGTGGCGTTCGAGCGCGGTGCGCAGCGCGGCGGTGAGCCAGGCCTCGAACACCGCGTTCATGTCGAACAGGAACCCGGACGCGGCGACGGTGCCGGTGACGGCCGCCGCGGGCATGTCGATGCCGTGGTGGGTCAGCACGAGCCGGGCCAGGCGCAGTGCCGGCTGGTAGCGGCGGTTCAGGCGGGTGACACCGGTGGCCGGCGGCGGGATGCCGGCGGTCAGCGGGGTGACGTCGGCGAGCCGTCGGCGGATCCGGTGCAGTGCCGCGCGAGCCGGTGCCGGCACCCCGGGCAGGCGTAGCAGCCGGCGGGTGGCGGTGGCGAGGATCCGGTTGTCGTCGATGTCGGCGGTGTAGTCGTCGTGGCGAATCTCCAGCGGGACGGCGGCGGTGAGCCGGGCCCGCAGCTGGTCGGCTTCCCGCAGCCGCCCGCGCAGGACGGGGGAGGTCTCCTCGACGGCCCGGTAGCCGCGTAACACCCCGCCGGCGAGGGCGCGTTCGGTGCGGTGGGCGAAGGCGACGGCCAGGCCCGCCGTCAGGTCGGCGGACGGGTCGAGGTCAAGGTCGATCTCGTCGTCGCGCCAGCCGGCCGGGTCGCGGGCGTACCCGAGCAGCCACAGCAGCCGGGCGACCCCGACCTTGGGACGGACGACCAGCTCGACGTCGCCGGCGTGGACGACACCGACCCGGCTGGAGGCGGTGAGCCGCACCCCGCCGTCGAGGTCCCGGCCGGCGGTGACAGCCCCGGTCGCGGCGAGCGTGCGGGCCGCCGCGAGGTCGAGGCCGGCGACGGCCCGGGACTGGTACTCCGCCAGCTCGACGCGGCCCGGCGGACCCGCCAACGCCACTCAGACCCCGCCGGATGTGGCGCCGCCGCCCGGTATAGCCGTCCCGTCGGATGTGGACGTCCCGTCGGGTGGGGCGACCGCGGCACCCGACGTAGATGGTGACGTTGCTGCGGCCAGGGTGGCGTACAGGGCGTCCAGGCCGTAACGGCCGCGGACGTAGCCGGCGACGTCGGGATGCTCGCCGAGGTGGCGTTCCTCCAGCAGGGGCAGGATCTGGGTGCGCCAGATCCGCTCCAGGCCCTTGCGGTCCCGCACCCGATGGTTCATGAGGTAGGACGGGCCGACCGCCGCGTCCCGGTCGCCGATCATGGCGTTGAGCGCGTCGAGCAGGGCGGCGATCTCGATCGGCAGCGCCTCATGCTCCAGCCAGCGGCGCAGCATGTCGGCCACCGGGACCTCGCCGGGGAACAGGCCCTGCCAGGCGAACCGGCGGCGCATCGCCGCGTCGACCAGGGCGATCGACCGGTCCGCGGTGTTCATCGTGCCGATCAGGAACACGTTCGGCGGCAGGCGGAACGGTTCCCCGGCCGAGTACTGCAGCTCGATGGTCCGGTTGCGGTACTCGAGCAGGAAGTACAGCTCACCGAACACCTTCGCCAGGTTCGCCCGGTTGATCTCGTCGATGACCAGCACATACGCCCCGGACGGGTTCTCCACCGCGGTGCGGACGAGGCGGCGCAGCGGCCCGTCCTCCCGGGCGAACCGGAACGTGCCGTCGGGGGCCAGGCCGGGCCGGAAACCCTCGACGAAGTCCTCGTAGGCGTAGGACGGGTGGAACTGGACCAGCCGGTGCTCGCCGTTGGTCTCCTCGGCGACGAAACGCGCCAGCTCCTGCGCCAGGTACGTCTTCCCGGTGCCGGGTGGCCCGTACAGGACGAGCTGCTTCTTCTCGGTCAGCAGGTCCGCGGTCTCGGCCAGCCAGTCGAGGTCGACCAGCAGCCGGGTGGCCAGCTCCGCCGTCGGCACGGGCAGCTCCTCCAGCGGCGGCTGCACCACGACGACCGTGCTCGGCCGTGGCACCGCACCGCCCGCCGGCAGGCCGCCCGGCCCGTCCGCCGTCTCCTCGGCTTCGCCGCTGAACGGGCCGGCGGACGAACCAACGTCGTCGAGGGCACCGGGACCGTCGGGGGTTCCGGGCCCGGAGGCGACATCCGCCGGGTCGAGGCTGTCGAGGTCGGCCAGGTCGGCCAGGTCGGCGATCTCCCGGGCGACCTCGCCCAGTTCGACGACGCTTGCCTGGCCGGACAGCCGGTCCTGGGCGGCGTCGGACAGGTCGGAGCGGCGCAGCGTGAGTGTCTCCAGCCAGCGCACCGTTCGCCGGCACTGGGAGGTGGCCGTCTCCGCCCCGGGAACCCAGACAGGATCGCCAGTGAGGGCACCGACGTGCACCCGGGACTCGTTGACGGTCACCACCAGATCGCCCGGTGCCATCCGGGTGAGGAACCGATCGAGCAGGGTGACCCGCGCGCCTTCCTGCGCGGGGCTGAGGTCCGGCTCCGCCTCTCGGACGATCCCGGCCAGGGCACTGCGAGGCAGGCCCGGTTCCACCGGCGGATAGTCCCGCAGCGAGATCGCGCAGAACCCCTCCCGCAGCCACTGCGGGACGAGGTTGCGCCCGGCCACGTTCGCCCCGCGCACCAACCAGCCGGGCCGGTACGCGGCGACCGCGGGCGCGGCCGGGGGCATGTCCCGGCCCCACCGGTGCGCCCACGGCGGGCGCAGGAAGTCGATCGGGCCTTCCCGGGCCTCCAGCACCGCCCGGATCGCGGCGAAGTCCCGCTCGTCGTCGCCGGTGAGCGCACCGATCTCGCCCTGGAAGGTGTCCACGATGGCGCGCAGATGGTCGGCGCGCATGCTGTCGAGGAACACCTCGGGGAAGGCCAGCCGCAGCAGCGCCCGGCGCTGCCCGGCCGCGGTCGTGGTCGGCACGGCGTCGAGCAGGCTACGGAAGGCCCACGGATCACGCAGCGCGTCGTGCCGCACGACCGGCGGCTGGTCTTTCACGTGGGCGACGACCTGGGCCAGCCAGGTCACCTGCTGGGCCCGGTAGGTCTTGAACGCCACCCCGACCCGCATGAACCCGCCGTCGAGCGCCGCGTCCAGCGCCGCCGGCACACTGATCGGGCGGCTCGCGGCACTGAGAACGGTGCGCAGCCCGACCCGCTTCGTCGACCCCTTGATGTCGGACGCCGGCAGGTAGTGCAGGAAAAGGATCTCGGCGGCGAGCTGCACCACCTCGTCCAGCGCGCCGCCCAGCTCGACGCGCAGCTTCTCCAGGAACGTGCCGGACGCCCCGACCGGCGGATGCTCCAGCCGGAAGGCCAGGTCCTGCGCGTTCTTCTTCGTCCACACCTCCCGGCCAGGCGTGAACACCGAGTCCTCGAGCACGAACCCGCGCTCGAGGACCGTCTGGGCGGCGGCGTAGACGGCTTCGTGCCCGGTCATGGATGCCCCCCGGCTCCTCGATGCCCCGGCGTCGTCCCACGGCTTCTCGGGCCGACGCCGTCCACAGAAGGGAAAATCTATCCGCACAATCCTGTAGCCCTGTGCACCCGTCCAGACCCGTACGATCACGACCGATCACGACAACGGGCAGCTGGCACCGGGGCGAGGTCCCTGTCGAAGGGAACGCGGGCGGGCGGCCCACGGCAGCTCATCTGACCGACAGGGGGCGACGTGGGGAACAGTGCCACCGCGGCGTCGTCGACAACATCGACGACGCTGCGGAACCAGGTTCGGGGCAGCCTGCTCGGCGGGGCGCTCGGGGCCGCGCTCGGCGCGGGGCTGGCAGGAATGCCATGGGCCCAGATCAAGGCCCGGTTCGGGCCGGCCGGCGTGACCGGACCGACCAACGCGTACGGCGTGACGCTGCCGATGACGACGAACACCCAGCTCGCGCTGTTCACCGCCGAGGGGATGCTGCGGGCCGGCATCCGCTTCCGAAGCAAGGGGATCTGCCATCCGCCCGGGGTCGTCTGGTACGCCTACAAACGGTGGCTGGAAACCCAGCGCCGGGACGTCCCGCCGCCTGCCGTCGGCGTGGGAGGCGGCGGACACGGCTTCGTTCTCACCGGCTGGCTGATCACCCAGCCGGTGTTGTACGCCCGCCGGTTCCCGGGAAAGGACACCATCACCGGCCTGTCCCTGCCGGAACCGCCGACGGGAGAACTGCCGGTCAACCCGACGAGCAAGGGGTGCGGTGCGCTCACCCGCTCGGCCTACAGGGGCGGGGAAGCCTGCGCCGTCGTCGGTTCCAGCGCGGGAAAGTGAACCTCCCACACCTCCAACCGCGAGATAACGCCGTGATCACGTACACGTACCGTGTGGGCGGTGAACGTGACGCCGTCCGGGATCATGTCCCCGTCCGGCATCGATCCGGCCATCACGACCCGGGGCAACTCACCGGCGGCACGCCGGCGCTGCCGCAGCCGCAGGCCCACCGCCCAGGCCACCCGTGACTGCATCAGCGCCGTGAACCGGCGGTGCACCAGCACCAGACCGACCGTGGACAGTTGCGCGACCCCGATACCCGCCCCGACCAGCACAATCTCGTCGACGGGCATCAGGTCACACAGCAGCATGTCCTGACCGCCGCGGTCCGGAGAGGTCGGTCCGGGTAGCAGGCCGACGATCAGACTGTCGTCGGGTTTCAGCACCAGATCTGGCAGGTCAGCGGCGTCGACGTCCCATTCCACGGCCGCCGGAGCATCCGCGGTCCGCGGCCGCGGCTGCGGACCCAGGCCCGTCGCCGTCGCCGCGTCGGATCGGTCCTCATCTCTCATCGCCACCTCCCGAATCCGTCAGATGGTCGAACTCCCCGCCGCGCACACCGGCCAGGAACGCCCGCCACTCGACTGCCGAGAACAGCAGCGCCGGACCATCGGGCCAGCCCGCCTGACGCAGTGCCACTCCCACCCCGGCCAGCGACACGACCTCCACCGCCGCCTCTTCGGCGCCCGACGCGCGGCGCCACGCCAACCGGTCCCGGCCGAACGCCGGAATCTCGAAGTCCAGACCGGCCGCCCAGGTCCGCATCCACGCATCCCGCACCCGAACACCCCTTCCGAGTCAGGTGGTTGGAAGGCGGCAGCCCCGGGTGCGGACAGGACAGGATGTGTGTGGTCCGACGCCACACCCAGGGCCACCAGGGACAGCGCGCCAAGGCCCGCCCCCCGAAGACAGTGCCGCCGCGCCATCCCGCCATCGCTTCCCACAGAAGCCTTCCTAGGAAGCTTGACCAAGCCTGCCCCACCTCCCTAGGAAGGTCAAGAGCTTCCTAGGAAGCCTCTACACTCGCGCCATGAGCAGCAGCAGGCGCGGGGCATCTGATCGGATCTGGGCCGATCTCCGCGAGCAGATCACCTCCGGCCAACTTGCCCCGAAGACCGCGCTCCCCTCCACCGCCGAACTGGCCCGGCACTACGGCGTCGCGACCGAGACCGCCCGTCTCGCCGTGGCCCGCCTCAAGGAAGAAGGCCTGGTCAGCGGCCGAACCGGAGCCGGTGTCTACGTCCGCTCCCGGCCGCCCCTGCGCCGCCTCGGGATCGACCGATACGACAAGGCCAAGTGGCGTGACGCCGACCTGGTCGCGTTCGCCGCCGACCGGGTCGCCTCCGGCCGGATCTGGAAGCCCGGCGACCAGACGCAGACAGTCCGACGCCTTCCCGCACCACCCGACGTCGCCGCGGCACTCGGCATCCCCGCAGACGCCGAGGTGTACGAACGCGCACGCCTGATCCGCGAGAACGACGAGCCCACGCACACGCTCACCAGCTACTACCGACCCGACCACGTCGAGGGCACCCGCCTCACCGACGACACCGCCGGCCCGGCCGGCCCCGGTGGCGGATTCCGCGTCCTGTACGAACAGGGCCTCGAACCCGCCTGGATCAACGAAGACCTCCGGGCACGGATGCCAACCCCCGACGAGGTCACCACCTTGCAGCTACCGCCCGGCGAACCCGTCGTCGAACTGCACCGCACCACCCTCACCGCCGAACACACACCCGTGGAATACGCCGTCGGAGTCCACGCCGCGTCGCGGTTCGCCTGGTCCTACCGGTTCCCGGTGCCCGACAGCACCGACCACCGCCACCGCCCATGACCCCGGCCACGACACTGCCCATGGCGATACGGGGCCCGGTCGAGGTGCTCTGGAACTACCACGACCTGCACCACGACGCCCAGCCCACCGACATCGGCATCGGCCTGGGTAGCCACGACCTCGGCGTCGCGACCTGCACCGCCACCCTCTACCACCGCGGCCTGTTCCCCCGGATCGTGTTCACCGGCGCGAACGCCCCCACCACCCTCGACACCTTCCCCCGCGGCGAAGCGGTCCACTACCGCGAACACGCCCTCACCCTGGGGGTCCCCGACGCGGCCATTCTCATCGAGACCACCGCCCGCAACACCGGCGAGAACATCACCCGGACCCGCGAGCTGCTCACCGCCCACGGCATCACGCCCAGGTCCATCACGCTGATCTCGCGGCCCTACCAGCAGCGCCGCGCCTATGCCACCTGCCGCAAGCTCTGGCCAGACGTCCACGTCCGATGCGCGTCCCTACCGGTCACCCTGGACGACTACATCGCCAGCATCAGAGACACCGACCGCGTCGTGTCCATGCTCGTCGGCGACACCCAACGCATCTGGCTCTACGCCGAACGCGGCCACGCCATCCCCCAGCCCATCCCCGACAATGTCCGCGACGCATACCGCGAACTCACCCAAGCCGGCTACACCAGCCGCCTGATCACCTGACCGCCAGGCTGAAACGAGCAGCACGGCGGGACGTTTCCCGGCCCTCCAGAGGCACCTCGATCCTGGTCGCCACCATCCCGGAACTGATGCCACCGATTCCGGGACGGGACCGTGGCTCCTGGGACAGCATTCCTGCTGACGCGAGCCGTCGGTCACCCAAGATCATCCCATGACCAGCGGCCGGCAGCGCTCCCATCGGGTTCCCGCCCAAACCGGAACCGCTCCCGATGACTCCCGACAGCAAGAAACAGATCGAAGTGCCCTGCGGCAGGTAGACGGTCGGCCAGGGCGCCAGCTGCTCCCCTGCCCCCACCGCGTGCAAGCTGTCCAGCAGCCAGGTCACGCCGTCCGGGCGGTCGAGGGTGACGTGTGTGACGGCGTGGGCGGCGGGTGGCTCTACGTGTTTCCTCTGGCCCCACCCGTGCGATGCCACACCAGGGCAGAGATCCCCGGCCTTCCTCGTAGTTGCCGGCCTCGTCCTCGACAAAGCCGCAGGTCCAGCTGGAGCGCCCGCAGCGAAGCGAGGACGAACGACCTGGACCTGCGCCTGCGGCGAGCGAGTGTCCCCCACCATCGAAGTCGGCCCGTTGAAAGTTCGTGGCAGTGAAGTAGGGCCTTTCTGATCCGGGCGATCGAGCCTCCGGCGGTGTTCGTGGCTGTCGCTCCGTCGAGCCAGACCTCGGCCGTCGCGCCGGGCAGCAGCGCCGAGAGGACGAGCCACGTGCGCGCCGTCGCCATCACCCGCGGCGGGCGAGGATGTTGAGGCGCACGAACATGACGCGCGGCTCGCCGAGCCGGTCGGCGACGGTCTCGGCGATCTCGCGCTGCTCGCCCGCCGGCCGCTCTGCGACGTACGGCGCGAGCACGCCGCCAAGCAGATACGCGACCACCGCCTCACGTTCGTCGAAGTCGACCGGCTCGGGCGCCAGCCACGCCCACACGTCGCGGAAGCCAGCGTCGCGCAGCCAGCCAAGCGTCTCCTCCGTGCCCGCGTAGCGGTTGAAGCGCCGCCAGTCGATCCCGAGCTCGTCGACGATCGCGCGGACCCCGGCGACGCTGCCGTCCCCGCCACACTGCGCGACCAGCGCGCCACCGGGGCGCAGCACGGCGGCCAGACGCCGGTACATCGCGGCGTGGTCGTGGACCCAGTGGAACGCCCCGGTCGAGAGCACCGCGTCGAACGGCCGCCCGTCGTTCACGGCGAGCAGCCCGTCGTCCTCCAGGTCCAGCGGGACGACGCGCACACGATCGCCGTAGCGCGCCAGCCGCTCCTGCGCCCGCTCGCGCATGCTCGGCGAGACGTCGCCGGCGATCACCGTCGCGTCCGGGAAGCGGCCGAGCACCGACTCGGTCACGCGGCCGGACCCGCAGCCGGCGTCGAGGACGACAGCCGGCCCGGCGCAGACCTCGGGCGGCAGCCGCCGCACGACCTCCTCGCCCCAGATCTGCTGCGGCACCGCGACCACGTCATACAACCGGGCGTCCCACGCGCTCACTGCCAGGACCTCTCTCGCCGACAGCCATGGCACCACCGGTCGATCGTCCGGTAGCCGAAGATCTCAACTTCAAGGGAACGCCCGGCCACGAGCTTCCCACCACCCCTGACAGACGCCAGGTCCTCGTCCCGAACGACTCTCCTGATCCTGGAAACGGACACGACCCACCGAATCGGCCTACGGCACTGACCGAGACGATCGACGTCCACACCGAAGATCCGGAGCTAAGGATGTCCGTGCCATCGGATCCGGCCCGACCTCGTCATAGCCCTGGGAGCGGGCCGACCTCGCTGTCAACGGACAGCGAGGACCACACTCGCCATCACGGCCTGGCCCGGCGCCGTCTCGCCTGACCGACCCGCGGCTGATAGGGGCGATGTCCCGGATCCGGATCCGGATCCGGATCAGCGGTCTTTGCGGCCGGGCAGGAACTCGTTGAGGACGGCGGCGGCGAGCTGGGAGCGGCTGTCCAGGCCGTGCGTGCGGGCCAGGCCGTCGATGACGTCCAGCTGGGCCAGGGTCGGACGGACCTGCACCTGCATCCCACCGCCGCCGGGCAGGCGGAGACGGTCGTCGCGGGCGGGGAACAGGGAGCCCCGCGGCTGGGCGGCGGCCCGGGCGGCGGCGACGAGGTCGGGGATCCGGGTGTGGCACTCGTCCAGGGCCTGCAGCAGGATCGAGGTGTTCGTCCGGCCCCGCTGGGCGCGGCGGAACTCCTCCAGCCGTCGCGAGACCGTCGGACTCACCAGGATCGCGGTGACCCGCACCGTCGAGGTCGGTGAGAGCACCCCGGGACGTGGTGCCGGTGCCGCCTCCTGCTCCACACGCGGCTGCCTGGCCACGACATCGGTCAGCCTCGGCGCCGGCGGCGCTGGTGGCGCCACCTCGCGGGACTCGGAATCCGCGTCGGACGCTGGCGCGACGGGTACCAGCGCCGGACGGGGCACGGGCGCATCCGCCACGGCCGGTGCCGCCAGGGCCGGGGCGGGGGCCGGTGCGGGGGGCGGGGCCTCGGGCGCGGGCGGCGCAGGTGTCGGCGGCGCAGGTGTCGGTACCGCGGACGCGGAGGGGGCCGGCCGGGCGGGGGATGTCGCCCCGCCCGGTCCC
>NZ_JBFLUG010000201.1:0-10216 GCF_041008525.1 Parafrankia sp. FMc2
CCCCCGCGTCGTCCGCCGGGCCAACCGCACCCCATTCCCCACCAAGAAGCCGATCGACAGACACCTCACAGGACCACCACCCTCGGTCGTCACAGTACTAACCCGAACCTAAAGTTCCTGGTATTGGCCGGTAGCGTCACCGTGGCCACGGTGACGCTACCGTTCACGCTCTGCGGACCGGCGGCGTAGTCCTCGTATACCGTCCCGCCGCTGGCCATCACCGCGACGGTTCCGGTGGTCGGATCGAACGGGTCAGCGCGTGCGATCGCCGTGGCGGCGACCACGCAGACGACCAGCACCGCGAGCACGGCGATCAACGATGTGCCTCTCTTACGGATCATTGCCCGCCCTTCCTCGATCGCCGATCCCGACGACTGTCGTGGCCGGCTAGCCTTCCGATATGGGGACACACCCACTCGAGGTGGGAACTACCAGCGAACGAGTGCGCCGTCGCGTGACGCAGCTGCGGAAGGCACGGCGCCTGACGCTCGTGCAGCTCTCGGAACGGCTGACGGGTCTCGGGCGCCCGATCCTGCCGACGGGACTCTCCAAGATCGAGCATGGTGAGCGGGGGTTGAGCGTCGACGATCTGGTCGCGCTCGCGGCGGCGTTGGACATCTCGCCTGAGCAGCTCATCGGTCCTGCGCCGATCATGCTGGCGATGGAGATGGTGATTCAGTAGCCGACACCGGCGCGCTGGACGCCGATGTGCTCTACCCACTCGCCCGATTGTCGGGAGCCCCAGAAGCCGAACCGAATATCGGGCCCGGGCACACCCCAGGGCAGGCCGTCACGGAGCAGGCCGAGGCCGAACCTGCCCTCACTCTCGGCGCCGGCCGGCCAGCCAGCCGCACACAGCTCCCGGCGGTAGAGGCTGGGGTTGGTGGTGAAGAACCGGCGATGTTCCAGCCAGGTGTGCTGGCCGTCGGTCATCTGGGCGTAGTCGCCGGGGTGCTGCTCGACGATGCCGCCAGCGGCCCGCTCCGCGTCGTTCCAGGGCTGGCGGCGCAGCGCCAGCTGGGCGAGGTACGGCCGGGCGGTGAGTACCTCGGCCATCGCGCGCAGATCGACCGGCCGGTTCAGTAGGAAGTCGTCCTCCAGGTGGAAGACGAAGTCGATGTCGTCGACCTGGGCCAGCCATGACCAGGCGTGGGTGATGGCGCCGTCGAAGCCGCGCCGCGGGCTGTCCCCGTCGTTCAGCTGGTTCAGCCGCGGCCAGCGGTTGGCGAGGCGGGCGCGCAGAATCTCGTCGCCAGAGTCGTCGTGGAGGAACCAGCGATGGATGGGGCCGCTGAGGTTGCCGTCCCAGACCACGGACCGCACTGTGCGGGCGAGCAGCTCCTCACGACCATCAGTCATGATCAAGACGGCGATCTTCACTCGGCCTCCGGCTCGTGCACTCGGTTCCGTGCGGGACAGCCGCAAGGCAGCGTGATCGCTGAATCGTCTTCGCCGTAGGCCTCGAGGAGGGACCGGCACCCGATGGCATGGACGACGAAGCCGGCCGGGACGCGATACAGACTCGGTTCACGCTCGCCGACGATCACCACGGTGTCAGCAGACCGTTCGCGCGGGCGATGGCGTGGTGCGCGGCGAGCCGGGCCTGCCTGCTCGGCGCCCGGTTCCGGCTGTCGCGGCGGACATGAGCCCGATACACGGCAGCCGGGATCGCCTCGAAACTGGCGCCGGCGAGATGGCAGCGCAGCCACAGATCCCAATCCTCGGACCAGGCGAAGTCGCGCCAGCCGCCGACCTGGCGGACGAGGGCAGTGCGGACGAGAGCACCAACCACCAGCCAGTTCCCGGCCAGGAGACAGGCGGCCTCGCAGGCGTGGCCGTGGCCGGCCACCGTGGGCACGGCCGGGGTACTCGCCCTGGTGCGGCTGTGGATGTAGCGGACCGCTGGCGCCCGGACATCCGCCGAGCCGGCCGCCATCGCGTCCACGTAGCCGGCCTCGAGTTCGTCGTCGGCGTCGAGGTGGATAACCCACTCGGTGTCGACGAGGGCCAGAGCGCCGTTGCGGGCGTCGTGCAGGGTGTCGGCGTGGTGGTGGACGACGGGCACGCCGAGCGCCTCGGCAGAGGGAACCGCCCGGGACCTGGCGAGGTCGGACCAGCAGGGCAGGCCGAAGGTGCCGATGGCGACGGTCACGTCCACAGCGGCTCCCGCTGCCGGAACAGCGCCGCGCCCTGGCGCATCCGCGGCCGCCGGCGCCGGTACAGCGCATCTGACGGCGCCTTGTCGTAGTCGGGGTGCAGATGCTCGACATGAGAGTCGGCGGCGAACGCCCAGGCGCCGCGGACACGAGCGACCTGCACGAGCTCGTCATCGACGAACTCGTGCCAGTAGCCCTCGTGCAGCACCTCACCGGCCCGGTCCGCGGTCGCTCCCGGCCGGTCGGCGTACACCCTGGTGACGAGGCTATGGGTGGCATGCTCGCCCGCGGTGACCCGCGGGCTGCCGAGGTCGTTGGTGCCAACAACACCGATGCCGGTGGTGAGCTGGGCGCGGGCGGCCTGGTACCAGCCGGGGTGAAACTTGAGATCGCAGGCTGCGAGGAACAGTAGTGGCCGGGACGTTCGCCTATACCCTTCGTTGATCTTCCGGGCGTAGTCACCCTTCGCGAACGGCACCTCGACGACCGTCGAGTCGTCCATCGGCCGAGCCATCGCCAACCGGTGCAGCTCAGCGAGCACCTCACGATCTGTCGGCGTGCACAGCCACAGCACCTCGGCGTCCGGCACCGTCGCGCGGATGGAGTCGAGCAGGGGGCGCACCCGGTGGGTCCGGCCGAGCATCGGCACCAGGACCGTCAGCTCGGCACCTGTGCTGTCGGTCATGCCGAACACCTGCAGTACCCACCGGCTTCGACGGGCCCGTAGCAACTGCCGCAGCTGCCCGCCACCAAGGACAGGGGGGCAGGAGCTGGCAGTCGCCGAAGGTTGGCAAACTCGCCGTCCCAGTCCTGCGTGGCCACGACCGCAGCCTCGTACCCATGGGTATGCCGTCGCTGGCCACACCGGGTCGAGTAGAACGGATCGTCGCCGTCGACGACGGGGTCGGGCGGACGGCTCATGAGATCTCGTCGCCCGGCTCGGCCTGGACCTGCACGAGGGACGCCTTCCGGTAGCGGGGGCTGGACGGCTCGACGACGGAGTCGACGCGGTACCGCTGGCCCTGGCCGCGCAGCTCGTCGCCGCGGAGCAGGTCTGCGTCCGGTTCGGCGTAGCCGTTGTGTGTCAGCTCGGCGCCGGCCTGCGCGGCCAGCACCCGCTCTGCCGCCGACGCCTGGTCGATCTTCATGTCCACGGTGCCGGCCGGCAGCAGGGTGACGGTCTGCCCGCCAGCGCCGTCGTCCTGCGTGGCTGGGCGCCAGACCGTGAGCTCACGATTGAGCCTGTGGGTGATCCTCACCACCAGCACCATTCCGACGGCTGCACAGGCAGGTCCCCCTCCATCTGCACAGAGCCGATACCGAGCCGGCCAGCGGCCCGCCGCACGGTGGTGCGCTCCGACTTGGTCAGGTACAAGTCAGCGGAGGCGTTGGCCATCTGCCAGCTGTGATCGCCGAGCGTCTCCCCGGTCAGGCCCTCCGGGTTGCTGGCCGACCTGCGGACCACGGCGACCACGACCGGCACCACCACATCCGGTGTGGTCACCGTGACCCCGTCCTCAGCCACCCAGTCGAGGCCGGCCTCCAGGCGAACGAGGGCGCTGGCGTCGCCGAGCAGGGCAGTCAGCTGCGCCTGCTCGGCGGCGTCGAGGTCGGCGAGGGCCTGCCCGGTCCGCGTCAGGTACGCAGCCAGGTCGACCAGCGGCGGCAGCGGCACGTCAGCTCAGGCTGGCGAGCTCGAGCTTGTACGCCCGGCGGATGTCCGTACCCGCCTCGTTCTCCGCCACCACCGCGGCGCCGGCGAACGTGGACAGCACGCTGGCGTCGGAGAGGATGTTCGGGTCGTACTGGAAGATCTGCCGCATCGAGATGCCACCGCTGGTCGTGGTGGCAGACTCGCGGGCTCCGCGCGGGGCGACCGGCGACCGGTTGGCCATCACGAACCCGGAGCGGTGGTACAGCACCGCGGTGCCCGCGTCGAGGCCGTTGGCCTCCACCCAGGTGAACCCCCTCCACCGGCCGATGATCGCCTCGCGCAGAGCGGTCTGGTCACCGGCGGCGTCCGCCCGGCTGAACTCGTCGAGGCCCAGGACGACCTCGGCGAACTCCGGCGAGCAGGCCGCCCACCGGTCCGTCGCCGGCGCGTTCGCCCGGGAGATCGCGGTGCGGGCTTCCAGCACCCGGCTCTTGATGTTGGCAGCGGTGACATCGTCGTCATCCGAGGTCAGGTCGTTCATCGCTGTGGCGAGCTCGTTCTCCGCCCCGGTGGCGACCGCCGCGACCTGCACTCGGGTGACCTGCCGGGCGAAGTCCTCCAGCTCCAGCGACGCTTCCTCGTCGGTGATCCGCTTCGCGTGGTAGAGGTGCTCCAGCGAGACGTCGACCGGGACCTCGTTCACGGTGTCGTAGGTGATCGTCGCTCCGGGGGTGGCCTGCTTGCGGGCCGTTCCGGGCTGGGGGACGCGGACGGTGATGGTGTCGCCGTTGCTGCCGGCGAACTCCTCACCCGGGATCATCGTCGCGGTCCGGGGCAGGACGAGCGTCCGGGTGAGGAGCTCGATTGCCACCGCCGAAATACCCTGCGCGGTCAGAACCGCCACGGTCTACCTCCTGTGTGTGAACCCGCGGCGGCTCTGGCCGTACGGGGTTGATCAGAACGGGCGTTCGAGGATCGACGCGGCGAGCTTGCCGGGGTCGACCTTGTCGCCGGAGTCGGTGTTCGGGGACGCGCCGCCGCGCAGGTCCTCCTTCGGCCGGCCGCGGCCGGCCGGCTTCGGCTTGTCAGCCGCGGCCGCCGACCCGGCGTCGTTCTCCGGCTTGCCGGCGCTGGCGGCGCCGAAGGTGGAGAGCAACTCGTCGGCGTCGGCCTCGAGTTCCTCGCGGGTTGCACCGACCAGGCGCTTGGCCTGCGCGACAGAAAGGCCCTTGTCGGCGCCGACCTCGATGCGCAGCAGGCTTTGTTCGGCGTCGTGGGCTCGTTTCTCGGCGACGGTGACCGCGTCGGTCAGTCGCTGCGTTTCGGTCTTGTCCTTGTCCTCGAGGCCCTGCAGCTTTGTCTGCAGCTCCCTGAGGGTCTTTTCGGCGGTACGCCGTGCCCGCCGTTCGGCGGCCAGCGCACGCTGACTGCCGTCATCGCCACCTGCACCGTCGGTGTCGGTCGACGTCGCGTCGTCGTCCATGTCGGTGTCGGTGTCGTCGTTCTTGTCGGCCATCACGGCCTCCCTCGTGCTCGCCCCACCGTCACGGCGGAGTGGTGTCACCCCGCCCTCACGGCAGGGACGGGCATCACGCCCGATTTGATCTCTGTCCCATCGCGGGGCGGAGACGTCTATTCGGCGGCCGCGGCGGCGGCCTGCCCGGCTTGGGTGGCCTGCTCGGCGAGCGCCTGGCGGAATCTGGCCAGCTGGTTGTCCTTGCCGGCGGCGGACTCGCGCCACAGCTGCTCCCAGCGGCGGTTCTCCGCGGGCAGCTCGGAGCCTTCGAACACCGGCTCGCTGGTGCATGCGCAGTGGTCGTGTGCCTGGAACCGGCTCGTCCGGTCGGACTTGTAGGCCGGGCCGCGGCTGGCGAGCATCGCGCAGAACGCGCACGGCTGGCCGCTCGTCACCCGCACCCAGCCCTGGGCCTTCGGATCCGCGCGCACCGTGTCGTCCACCGTGCGGCGGCCGCCGTCGAGGACCAGGCGGGCCGCGGCGCCGGCGGCCTGCACCAGCCCGGTCGCCCGGGCCTGCGCTGGTGCCTGCCCGGCACCGATCGCCCGGCGGGTCCCGGCCAGGCCGGTCGCGAACAGCGCAGCCTGGATCAGACCGACACCCAGGCGGGGCGCGAGCCGCGGGATCATCTCCCCACCGACTCCCTCGGCTGTGCGGAACCGGCGGTAGTAGCCGGCACCGAGGCCGCTGCTGGTCTCATGCCGCTGCAGCACCAGGCGCACCGCAGCCTCAGCGAACGCGGCGAAGCTTTCGTCGCTGCCGGTGAACAGGGGCCAGATCGTCTGCAGGTCCCGGGTTGTCGCCGCACGCAGCGCGAGCTGCTGGCTGCGGTACTGCTCGGTGAGCTGTGTCGCTTCCGCCGTGCCGGCCATCAGGCAGGAACAGGGGCAGGCGGTTCGGCGGGCGGGGTGTCGGCGAGGACGGAGGCCTGCTGCTCCAGCAGGGCGTTCATCCGCGCGAACGCGTCGCCCTCCGCAGCTGCCGCGCGCCACCGCTCCACCTGCTGCTGGGTGACACCAGGCAGCATCTCCCACAGCTCAGCAGGCGGGACACCCAGCATGGTCGCGATCTTGCCCAAGGCGTCGGCGGTCTGCGCCAGCGACCGGGACTCGGTGTCGCGCCAGCGGACCTCGGCATCCAGCGGCACCTCGACGCCGCGAATCTCGCCGGCGAGCGCCAGGGCCTGCTCCCAGCTCTCACCGGCCACGGTCTGGTTCTCCGCCAGGGCCCGCCGGTGGGATGCCTCCGCCGCGGCCAGTGCTTCCGCGGACAGGTTGACCAGCTGGCCAAGGAGCTCATGCGCCGGCGTCTGCGAGATGGTGGCCAGGTGGCGGATGCTCGCCTCGCGGCTGTTGATGTAGCCGCCGAGGTCGACCTGACCGAACTCGCCAACTTTGACTTCCGGGTCCTCGAAGGACCACAGCTTCGACGCCGATGCCTTCAGCGACGCCTCTTCGGTCGGAGCCGCCCACCCGATCACCCAACGCTGCCGAAACGCCTGATAGTGCTGGGCCGTCAGCAACCCGAACGTGGTGATGTTGATCTGGTCCTGCAGCGGGGTGAGCGGGTCGACGATGCCCTGCACCTCGTCGTCGAGGTCGTCGGTCTCACGGATACGGACGACAGGGCACACGTCGAGGCCGTGCACGGCCGGCTCGCCGACCAGCCTGAATCGATCGGTGTCGTCGTCGACATCAGCCAGGGTGTAAACGGCCTCGCTGTCGATGAGCCGCCAGGTGCCATTACGCCTCTGCTCCAACGCGTACGACGGCCAGTCGTCATCGTCGGGGCTGTAGGCGACGGTCAGCTGGCGCGGTGAGGCACCCCGCAAGACAGGCATCGACTCATCGCCGCGGCGGCCGGGCAGGACGGTGACATAGGCGGCGCCGTAGGCGAGGGCCGCGCGGTGCACCCCGATCTGCCGGGCATCGAGCCGGTTCGCCTGCCACACCTGCCAGGCATCGACGTTGTCAGCCTGGCGTGGCAGCCGCAGCCCGTCGACGAACATCGACTGAACCCGCGCGTTCACGACGAACTTCAGCATGTTCACGCGACTGAACCGTGCGAGCCGGTGGACGTCGGCCGGGACGGTGGGCGGCAGCCCGGACAGGCGCCGGTCCGGGTCGTCACGGAGGTACTCGTGGATCCGGTCGAGCCGAGGCCGCTCCCGCACCCGCACGCCCATCAGTTCGCGGGCCCGGTCAACGACATCATCGGCAGACAGGGGCACGGCCCAGACCTCCCCTCATCAGACGAACGTGGCCCGGCCGGTCTTACGTTTGCGGCGCGCCCACTTCGGATCGGCCAGGACCAGGCGGCGGACCATCCGCGCGCCGACCGCGCACACCGCCAGATCGATCTTCTTCGGGGACTCGCGTCCCTCCTTGCTGATCGACACACCCCACCGGTTCGGGTTCCTACGGGCGTTCAGCACGTGGCGGGCGAGGCGGCTGTCGGCGTCGTGGGTGACATCCCGCTCGAGCACATCCGTGTGCAGCCGCTCGACGGCATCGGTGAACTCGGCGCCGCGGCCGCGCATGTCGAACGCGACTGGGTGCCGCTTACGCCCGACGGTCGCCTCAACGAGCAGCTCCCGGCGGAAGTCGTTGCCCCAGGCGTCGACGTACGACTCGAACTCGGCCAGGTCGGCGAAGAAGCCGACAACCTGACGGCGGTCGAAGGTCTGGCGGACGACCCGGTCGACGTCGGCACGGTCGACCTGCCAGTCGCGGCCGGCCGCGCCGAGTGGGCGTTCCCAGCAGCCGAGGACGAACAGGTGCCCGGTGTCCATGTGGCAGCCGACCAGCGCGGTGGCGTCGTCGCTCTTGCTGCCGTCGAAGAACATCACGATCGGGTCGGCATCCGGCAGCACCAGCTCCGGCCGGGCGCAGGCCGCCCACTCCTGCCTGCTCAGCCAGGCGTCGACCGCGGCGGTCGGCTGGTTGAGGAAGTAGCGGCGTGCGTCCTGAACATCCTTGGCGGTGTTCCAGAACTCGTTCTCGATGATCGAGTCCAGGTCGAGGGCGGAGGCGAACGGGCCGTAGACCTCGGCCAGGGCGGCGCGCAGCTGGTCCCGGTCGGTCAGGTCCGTGTCCGGTGGCGCCTCACGGTGGTCGAACAGCATGCGGGTCTCACGCGTGCGGCCCTCGGCGATGAGCCGAGCCCGCTCGTGCAACTTCTCCAGCGTGCTGCCCTCGCCAGGCTGGTACGTCGTCGAGGTGAGTAACGCCCAGGGGGCGGCCGCCCTGCGCTTCCGCAGGTTGCGATCAACCGTCGTGTACATACGCCGCAGCTCCGGCAGCGTGTACAGGTGCGGCTCGTCGAAGACGGCGAACGACTCTTTCCCGCCGTCCTTCGCGGCCGAGCTCGCCGTCGACGGGATGATCTCCCCGCCGTCCGGCAGGAAGATCCGGGTGATCCCGACCGCGCTGGACGGCAGGTCCTCACCGAGCGGGCCCTGGTCCAGGTTGAAGTGGATGTTGTCGTAGGTGTTGCCGGCCTGGCTCTCCTCGGTGGCGAGGCAGCGGACGATCGGGTGGACGACCGGCAGGGCCATCGGCTCGCCGGTCTCGTACTGGTACGCCCAGTCCCGCCACCGGTAGACCTCACCACCCTCGGCCCAGCCGGCGAACCGCACCGGGGCGAAGGCCTCGGCCAGGGCGACGAACCCGGCGAGCTCGCTCTTGGCTCGGCCCTTCGCCCTGCTGACAACCGCCGTGTCGTACAGCCGGCGGCCGGTGTCGTCGACGGCGTAGCAGTCGAGGATCAGGCCGGCGAACTCGTCGTCGAGGGGCAGCGCGTCCGGCCCGGACAGCGGCCGGCCCTGCACGTCGCCCGGGCCATGGACACACCAGTGCTCGATCCACGCGAGGGTGACGGCCAGGGCGCGGTGTCGGTCGTGGCCGGGCGCCCGGACGAGCTCACGCACCATCGGCCAGGCGGCGCCGCCGAGCGGTCAGGTCGGTCACCTCGCTGCCGTCCCCGCCGCCGGCGAGGGCGGGCCGGGACGGCGCCGGCTTCGGCCGCTCGATCGTGATCCGGCCACGCAGCCGGTCGGCGTGGGTCGCACCGAGCAGCGACTCGGACAGCCGGATCTCGCCGAGCAGCTCCCGGCAGCCCCTGGCATCGGCGGACTGGGCTGCGCGCCAGTAGCCGTCGACGAGCGGGGCGAGCATGTGGAGGCGCTGCCAGTCGGTGCCGGTGAACGCCGCGGCCTGCGGCGCCTCGCACCAGGTGCGGTACCAGACCCGGGTGGCCTGGACGTAGCGGCTGGCGTAGGGCAGCGGCGGGGCCTGCACCGGAGGGGCGTCAGCCGGCACGGTGACGGCGGCCGCGGCGTGCGGGTCGGCGTTGCGTCGGCGGCGCCGCTCGGCCGGCGGCGGGCCCAGGCCGGCCATGAGCTCCCTCCCCTGCTGGTGGTCACGGCCCGTCACGGCCATCGGTCACGCTGCGTGCCGCCGGGGGCCCAGACCCGTACGCACCGCGAGCTGCTATGCCCACCGGTCTGGGAGCCGGGGCCGGAGGGGGCCCTCCCCCACCCCGCGGCGGCCCGTCGGTCACTCGCTGTGAGCGATGAGGCCTGGGTGCGGCTCGGGTGGGCGGCGGCGGGCAGCGTGCCTCGCGTTGGTCACCTCGGCGCCCTGGCGGCCGGTGCGGGTGAGGTGGCAGGGGGAGCAGACGCCACGGAGCGCCTCGTCGCGGTGGTCGTCGTGGGCGAGCGCGTGGTCGACCTCGGTGGAGCTGGCGCTGTGGCACAGGGTGCAGGTGGGGTCGCGGGCGAGGATGCGTCTGCGTGTGGTGGCCCAGCCTGGTGGTAGGGGGCTGCGTCGCCGTCCGCTACCCATGGGGGGTGGTGGAGGTCACTGGCTTTGCCCCGTGGGGTAGGGGGTG
>NZ_JBFLUG010000202.1:0-10192 GCF_041008525.1 Parafrankia sp. FMc2
GGTGGCTACCGTCGTCTGACTCTGCGTTACGAACGCAACGGCCGCAACTTCCTCGGGTTCCTCTGCCTCGCCGCCGCGATCACCTGCTGGAAGAAACTCCCGCACCCGACATGAGACACGCTCTTAGCAGGTCGTTGACCGCGTTGGGAGTGAAGGTCGCGCTGCGTTTGGGTGGGCGAAGGCCCTCGGCGTTGAGGCGTTCGGCGATCTGCCTGGTCGTGTGCCCCGTCTCGACCAGCTCGCGGGCGCGGGCGGCGAGTTGGGGGTAGTAGCTGAGCTGGGCCAGGCAGGCGACCGGGCGGACGATCTGTGAGTGGGTGTGGTGCCCGCCCGCCCAGACGATCTCCGCCTGAACCTGTTCGGTGGTGTCGATCACGGCGACGCGGACCTGCTCGATCAGCTGCCGGATCAGCTGTTTGCGGTCGGCGTCGGTGGTGCTGGGTGCGTGCCAGATGGCGGGGACGTCAGCGGCGAGCGCGCGGATCTGGTCGCGTTCGACGGCGGTCAGGGTGCGCGGGCGGGTCGTGGCGAACCGGTCGTATTCCTCGCCGAGGCGTTCTCGTTCGGCGAGCGCGGCTTCCCAGTCGGCCTCCAGCTGGCGCACGACCAGACGGTTCTCCGGCTCGGCCGACGCGACCGCGGTCGGTGTGCAGTTCGACCGGGTTGTCGAAGCTCTCACCGAGAAGCTTCCCAAAGCCGCCGACCATCTCTCCCACGCGAAGGCCGACCTGCTCGCGTTCACTGCCTACCCGCGGCAGATCTGGAAGCAGATCTGGTCGTCGAACCCGCAGGAGCGCCTGAACAAGGAAATCCGCCGCCGCACCGACGTCGTCGGTATCTTCCCCGACCGGGACGCCATCATACGTCTCGTCGGTGCCGTCCTGGCTGAACAACACGACGAGTGGATCGAAACTCACCGCTACTTCGGCCTGGAAATCCTCGCGAAAGTCGACGCAATGAACAGTCCATCAGACACACCTGAGATCAGCGTGGCACCCGAAGCTCTCACCGCGTAACCTTCAACCAGGATCACGCGGCAGCACTCTCCGTACACCACCACCGTGGACGTGACCCAGCGTCGTGGGCAGACAGCTGACGGACCCGCAACCCCGGCTCCTACGCCACACCGCCCGCCTGGCCGCCGCCGTGTGGGACGACGACCTGCGCCAGCGAATCATTCAGCCTCCATGCCCCGAACCCGCCAGGACACATCAGGTTCAGCTCTTCCTGCACCTCGTCGAACAGCGGCTGCGGACCGAAGGCAGAACCCTCGACGGGCGCCACGGCCGCGGCCACCGACCGCGCTGACCTTGCGAAGTCGGGTGGTCGGACGCGCGGGCCCGGGCGATCGGCCCGTTCGACTCAGACTTCCCGATGACCCACCGCATCCCGCACCACTCGGGCGTACCGCGTGGTCAACATGGTCTGTGCCCGTCGGCCTACGGGTCCGGCGAGTCCCGGCAGGAATCCGTTCGGCCGACTGAAGGCTGTGATGCCCAGCCAGACCGCATCGTCGGCGTCACGCTCGACGACGAAGGCCTCCTCACCGACTTCAGGATGATCGGGCAAGGCCCCCGTAGGCGAAACCCCGCCGTTCGGGCTCGTCGAGCACCCACACGACCCGGCAGGCGGCCAGCACACCGACCCCTCCCCAACCCGCACATCACCACGGTCGCCCCGACCTCCGCCCCGGGGGACGACACCGCCAGCCTGAGGCCGGCGCGCCGATGCGTCCCCCAGCTCATGACCACCGCAGCCGCCGCCAGGAACACCGGCTGCCCCGCCCCACAAAACACGACGACGCAGATTCCGATAACTGTCGGGCAGATCAGCCACACTCGCCCCACTTTCGGGGTAAATCAGCTCCGCCGCCTGGTAGCGAACCAATTCCCGTGCCAACCACCCGGCGACAACCAGACGCATCCTCACAGCATCCCTGACCCGACGACCTCAATCCCCTGGTCGGGCACATTGATTTACCAGCTATTCGGCAAGCGCATTTTCGACATTAGCCGGTATGCACACGGCTCATACCGAGCGTGGCGAGTGGAAGAGCTCAGCCGCATGCGAGGTCCGGATCGATCCTGCCGGCTCGGCGGAGCTTCGCGTGGGCGGGTTCGATGGACACGGTCGGGCCGTTGACCTGCAGGTTCAGGTTCGCATCAGTGCTGGTTGGGTACACAAAACATCCACCCTGACCTGCAGCTTCGCACCTCAAGATCCGCCGGACGTACGCCGGGAAGTGCTGTGGCGCGAGGAAAGGATCACCTTCCGCCGGCGCACCCCGCCAAAACCCCATAGACCCCGCGACCTGAAGCATCAGCCCAGAACCGGCGTCGGTGCGGCGCACAGCGCGCAGACACCTGAAAACTTTCTTACTTTCACCGGCGGTAGAAGATCGTGTGGAGAGGCCATCAGAGCAGCATCCGGGATGCACACCACTCGGAGCCTCGTAGCCCCGCACCGGCCACCCTCTCCGGGCCCCGGCCCAGCGCCGTACGAGCACAGTCTGACCCGACCTGTCACGGTGGCACACTGTCCGGGTGAGCAACGGGGGCAACTCGCACAGCAGCGCCACCAGCAGCGGTGACATGTGGGACTTCTTCGTCTCCTACGCCCAGCCCGACCGGGCATGGGCCGAATGGATCGCCTGGACCCTGGAAGAAGCCAGCTACCGGGTCCTGATCCAGGCCTGGGACCTCGTCCCCGGCTCGAACTGGGTCACCGGCATGAACGAAGGCGTCACCCGCGCGGCACGCACGATCGCCGTGCTCTCCCACGCCTGCACCCACTCCGTCTACGGCGCCGCCGAATGGCAGGCCGCCTGGTCCGCCGACCCGACCGGCGCCACCCGCACACTCCTCGTCACCCGTGTCGAGGACTGCCCCCGACCCGGCCTGCTCGGCCAGGTCGTCTCCCTCGACCTGTACGGCATCCCCCAGACCACAGCACGAACAGACCTGTTGCGCACCGCCGAACTCGCTGTCTCCGGCGGACGGGCGAAACCCGCCACCGCCCCGCCCTTCCCCACCAGCGCGCACGCACCCGCCTCACCGCCGTTTCCGGCACCCGCAACGACCGAACAGGCACCCACCAGCACCACCCCCAAGGCCAATGTCGGCTGAAGGCAGCGCCCCACCCATCGCGGCAGGGGAGGTGGGCACGACTGGCGTCGATCGTCTGCGGATACGGCTTTGAGGATCATGTCCGGCCGGCGGCTCTCAGTGGGCCTCTGCACCAGCGTTCGACGGCGGCGTGGCTGTCCAGACGGACGATCGGGAGTCCGGGCCGCCGCTCACGCAGGGCTGCCACCCGCAGGGTGCTCTTGTGGTGGGTTGACCAGGCCCAGCGCACGACGTGCTCCCGGTCGGTGAGGATCGTGCGCAGTGGAGGCTCGACGTTGCCGTTCCACAGCACCTCGCCGCGCAGCCGCCGGAGCAGTGTCCGACGCACCACCTGCCGCATGACCGTCCGGCGCGGCAGGGCCAGCCAGACCAGCAGCTCGGCGCGCTCCGCGAGCAGGCCTCGCACGAGGCTGTACTGCCACTCGGTCACCCACCGGGGTCCGGCGCTGAACGTGTCGACGTCCGCCAGGAAGGTCTCCCGCGGCGTCCAGGCCGGGCCGTGGTGCAGCGCGTCGAGCTCGATGTGCGGGATGTCGAGGACCGCTGCCATCCGACGGGCCAGCGTCGTCTTGCCGGAGCCCGACGTCCCGGCGACGAGCACACGTCGAGGACGGCCGGGCAGCGGGTCATCGGCGGACAGCATTCTCACCGGTCCACGGTAACGATCTACCTCCAACCGTCTCGCCAGCCGATGCCGACGGTGGGTCTGGACAGCCCCGCGTGCGGAATGGGCGTGGGTGCCGAGGAGGCGGTGCGGTCGGAGACCGAGGCGGTGCGCCGGGTGTCCAGCATGCCGACGATCTTGCCAGCCACGGCCGCTGCCTCGTCGATCCCGGGCTGTTCCCGGGCGGTGAGGCTGGCCGCGAGCGCGAGCAGCGCGTGGGCCATCGATCCGGTGGTGCCGGGCGATCACTTCGTCACCTTCTGGCGACATTCGAGTTCCGGCTCTGCCGGTGTCTGCCTGTCGCGCGAGGGTGGTGTGAGCAGCTGGGCCGTCTCCACCGTTGCGGGGTGCTTGGCGCCGAGGACTCGTGCCCTGCGGGTGTAGGTGACCTGGAGGACCATCACCGCGGCCCGGCGGTCACCGAGCTCGCGCAGGATCCAGCCGAGCGCCTGAGCGATCGTCAGTGTGTCGGCATGGTCGTCGCCGAGGGTCCGCCGCTGGCGGTCGACGGGTCGAGCGTGGCGGGGTGATCTTCGCCGAGGACTCGCCGTCGCCGCGTGAGGGTATCCCCCGGCAGAGCCCGGGCGCCCGCGTGATCACCGAGGTCGATGTGGGCCCCCAGCCGAGAGAATGGGCTGTGGCCAGGGTGTCCGCATGGTCAGGTCCGAAGGCCTGCTGCCGGCGCGTCAGCGTGTCCCGCAGGAGAACCTGCGCGGCCGGGTGATCGCCGAGCTCGCAGAGGATGTGTCCGAGCAGGTCGGCTGCGCTCAGGGTGTCAGCATGCGTTGACCGGCCCCGGCCCGGCGCCGGTGGCTACCGCCCGTCCACCTTCGTCGCGGTGTCGCCGAAGACGAACGAGCTGGGCTCGCACTCCGCGATGAAGTCGCGGGGGAAGCCGAGCTGGAACTCGACCGCGGACTCCAGCCGCCGGATCGCGTCCGCCGGCAGGGTGAGGTCGAGCGCGCCCAGGTTCTCGGCGAGCTGCGCGGTGTTGTTGATACCCATGATCGGATGCACCGCCGCGGACCTGCTGCGGGTCCAGGCGAGCGCCACCTGGGCGGGGGTGGCGCCCAGTTCCTCGGCGACCGCGCGGACGGCCGCGGCCGCGGCCCGGTCGCGCGCGGTGAGCGCCCGCAGGTCGACCCGCGCCGAGCCCCGGGGGCCGTCGGGTGCGTCGACGACACCGGAGAGCACGCCGGCGGCGAGCGGCGACCAGGCGGCCACGGTCAGCCCGAGCGACTCCGCCATGGGCAGCAGCTCACGCTCGATGTCGCGGGTCAGCAGGTTGTAGGGCACCTGCACACCGGCGAACGGTGACCAGTCGCGCCACTGCGCCAGGGTGTTCGCCCTGGCGACGATCCAGGCCGGAGCATCGGAGATGCCGACGTAGAGGACCTTCCCCGCGCGGACGACGTCGTCCAGCGCGCGCATGGTCTCCTCGATCGGGGTGTGCCGGTCCCAGAGGTGCACCCAGTAGATGTCGATGTAGTCGGTGCGCAGCCGGCGCAGGCTCTGTTCCAGCGAGAGCACCAGGTTCTTGCGGTGGTTGCCCGAGGCGTTGGGGTCGCCCGCGTCCCGCGACAGTGTGTACTTCGTCGCGATGAGGAAGCGGTCACGCTGGTCGATGACCGAGCCGAGCATGCTCTCGCTCTCGCCGTACGCCGAGGCGGTGTCGAAGACGTTGCCGCCCGCGTCGGCGTAGGCCTCGACGACACGGCGGCACTCGGTCGCGTCGGGCACGGTCATCGTGCCCAGGAAAAGCTCTGACACCCGCAGGCCGGTCTGGCCGAAGAGCCGGTACCGCATCGTCGTGCCGTCTGTCGGTGTGCGCACGGTGCTGCTGCCCATGTGCCTCAGCCTGCAGCGGTGCGCCCGGCGTAGGGAGACCGTGGCAGGGCCCCTCTGGGCTGCCTAGGCTCGGGGCATGGTCGACAACGTGTTGGGCGGGTTCCTCCGGGCCCGACGGGAGTCGATCGCGCCCACCGACGTCGGGCTGCCGGCCGGCGCGCGCCGGCGCACCCCCGGCCTGCGCCGCGCCGAGCTGGCCATCCTCGCGGGCATCAGCGTCGAGTACCTGACGCGGCTGGAACGGGGCCGCGACCGCCATCCGTCCGGGCCGGTACTCGGCGCGCTCGCCGACGCGCTCCGGCTATCCCCGGACGAACGCGTGCACCTCCACCGCCTGGTGAAGGTGGTCGGCGGCGAGGTCTGCGCGATGTCCGCCGCCCCGGCCCGGCCGCCGCTGCGCCCCACCCTGCGGGCACTGCTCGAGCGGCTCGAGCCCGCCCCCGCGCTGGTCGTCACCGCGCACGACGACGTGCTCGCCCACACCACCGGGTTCACCCGCCTCGCCGCTCCGGTCGGCCTCGTCGACGACGTCCCCGCCAACCTCGCGCGCTACGTGTTCACCGACCCGCGGGCGCGGGCGACCTTCCCGGACTGGGCGCGGGTGGCGGACGAGCGGGCCGCGGCGCTGCGGGCGGCGGCCGACCTCGGCGACGGTGCGGCGGCGGCGCTCGCCGACGAGCTGTGCATCACCGCGGGCGGCGAGTTCGGCCGCCGCTTCGCGACCGCCGCCGCCCTGCCCGCCTGGACCGGCGTCGAGCGGTGGGCCCACCCGACCGCCGGCGACCTTCGGCTGGCCTTCGAGACCCTGCTCCTGCCCGGCACCGACGACCACCGCCTCGTCGCCTACCTGCCCGCCGACCCAGCCACCGCCGCTGCCCTGACCACCATCCTCACCACGGTCACGCCCGCCACGGCGACGTTCTGACCCCGCTGCCCGTCCTGGATGCGACCCGTCCTTCGACGATCCGGCACTGCTCGCGCATCGCGACCGCGTAGGCGAGACTTTCCGCATGACATCAACTACCGGCAGTCACGGGTCTGGAGCCGGGGACCTTTCCGCCGACGTGCTCGCCGGTCAGGCCGCCTACAACCGGTGGGTACTGGCCGCCTACGACATCGGCGTACTCGGAATCTCCAATCGCTTCCTGTGGCGGTGCCCGACCGAGCGGCTGCGCCGGCTGTACGACGGCCACGCCAGCGCCCGGCACCTCGACATCGGAGTCGGCACCGGGTACTACCTCGACAAGGCACGGTGGCCCACCCCGAACCCAGCGGTGACGCTGGTGGACCTCAACCAGAATGCCCTGCGTACGGCCTCGACCAGGATCAGACGTTTCGCCCCGCGAACCGCGGTCCACAACGCACTCGAACCGGTAGGTGAGCTACCGGGTGCACCGTTCGACTCGGTCGGTGTGAACTACCTGCTGCACTGCATGCCCGGTGACCTTGAAACCAAGACAGGCCAGCTGCTGACGTCGATCCGGCCGGCCATGTCGCCCCAGGCGGTGCTGTTCGGCTCGACCATCCTGGCGACCGCGGCAAAGCTGTCCAGGCCGGCACGGACACTGCTCGCCTTCTACAACCGGAAAGGCGTCTTTCACAACGTCGACGACCACGCGGAAGCGCTGGACCGAGCACTCGGCGCGGCTTTCGCCACCCACCGGGTGGAACTCATCGGCGGCGTGGCGACGTTCGTCGCGTCCGCCCCCAATCCCCTCGAACCGTCCTGATCGACCAGACGCCGCACCTGGCCGCGTCGCGGCACCTGACCTGGTGGCAGGGTTTCGGGAACCATGTCAGCGGCGCCGGGGTGCAGCAACTCGTCGCACTGGAGCCGCCTGGGCGTCCAGGACACAGCGGCCTACCTCGCCCACCGCCACCGGCACGGCGGGGTCGGCGGGGTCGGCCGGGCGGGCTGTCATGGCCTGTGTGCGCAACGGGCGCAGCAGTAGCGCATAGGCGGGCCAGGCCAGCACCGCGACGGCGAGGAACAGCAGCTGCACGGGCAGCCTTCCACCGGCCAACGCGACCAGCCCGCCGGCCAGGGGCAGGGTGCTCTGGTTCAGCAGCACGATCAGGCTGATGACGCGGCCCCGTTCGGCCGCGGCGATCCAGTGCAGTCGTTCGACGCGGATGAAGACGTTGAACAGTCCGGTCATGCCAATGCACAGGCCATAGCCGAGCACATACAGCGGGAACAGCGGCGCGACCCCGATGATGGCCGCACCGGCGGCGCTGACCAGGAACGACAGCACGCCGACCCGGTAGATGGAGACGCGGCGCAGCAACCACGTCATCGACAGCAGGGTGACGATCGAGAACACCCCGACCGTGATCTGCAATGTCGCGAAGACCGTGTCGCGCTGGTGGAAGTGCCCGATGGTCAGGGGTGCGCCGGTGGCCAGGGCGAGACCCACCATCAGGTTGGCGACCATCGTCAGCCCGACCAGGGACAGCAGGATCGGCGTCCCGGCAAGGCTGCGGATGCCGACCCGAAGGTCGCCGACCACACTGCGCCGCACGTCGGCCGAGACCTCCGCGGTATCCCCGGTAACCCCGGGCCGGGCGCCGAGGCCACGGATCGCGGAAACACCGCACGCGCCCACCGCGAACGCGACTCCGCTCACCCACAGCAGCTGTGTCGGGGAGACCCAGAACAGCATCAGACCGCCCAGGGCCGGTCCGAAGATTCCCGATCCGCTGTTGATGATCTGCAGCACGCCCTGTGCCTTGGCCAGGTCCTCCTTCGGCACCAGCTGTGGGATGGTCGATTCGAGCGCGATGAACGTCTGGGCGTAGCAGAACGCGCACAGCGCCATGAGCGCCGCGGTCAACCCGAAGGTGTGGCCCGGCCACCTGGCCAGCGCCAGCACGGTGAGCAGGCACGCCGCCGCCCGGACGCTGTCGCTGGTGGCGTAGACCCGGCGTCCACCGAACCGGTCGGACAGCACTCCGGCCAACGGGAGGGAACTCAGCCGCGGCAGCCATTCGATCAGGAACGCGAGGCCCGCCAGCGAGACGCTGCCCGTCACGGTGTAGATGATCAGAGGCACGGCGAACTGGAGCACCTGGTCACCCAGTGTTGACAGGACGCGGGCGCCGAGGAACACCCGCAGCCGCCAGCTGCCCAGGCCCCGGCCCCGGCCCCGGCCCCGGTCAGCGGACGCGGACATCGACGTCGATCCGTTCCTCGATGGCCACGCTGAGCTGGTCGAGGCGGTCCAGCAGCGTCACGGCGTCGTCGGCGACCAGGATGATCTGCCCGACGAAGCCGGCGTTGTCCGCGACCTCGGCACGCACCTGCTGCCCGGGCGATGTGCAGAGCTCCGCGTCATGCAGCGGGATGCCGAGCTCGTCCGCCACGGCCGCGACGTCAGGGGTCGAGACGACGACGCCGTCCCGCGGCGCCCGCAGCATCCGGATGCCGCTCACCGCCCGGGCCTCCGGCCGGCTGGGCCGCATCGCGGCGCCGGTCGACCAGCGCAGCCATTCCCGCCAGGGGTCGAAGCCGGGGAAGGCGAGCCTGGCCAGATCCCAGATGCGCATGCCGCCGGGGCGCATGTTGGTCTCGACCGCCGCGACCCCCTGTTCCAGCAGGAACAGCTCGGTGTGGAACGCCCCGTTGGCCGGGGACACCAGCGCCCGGACGTGGGCGCCGGCCTGGTCGAGCAGGGCGGTCTGCACCTCGTCCAGCGGCGCCGGCACGATCTGCTGGAACTCGGCGCGGAACCGGCCCGGGGTGGTGCGCTTCTCCGTCAGCCAGCGTGCGCCGCCGACGAAGTCCCAGCTGTACTCGCGGGCGCCGGTGACCAGCGTCTCCACCATCACGCCGCGGTCGTGGTAGGGCTCCAGGGCTGTCCACAGCGCCGGGCAGGCGGCGAGGTCGGGCACGAGCTGGCAGCCGCGGCTGTTGCCCTCGCTGGTCGGTTTGACGAATGCCGTGCCGCCGAAGCGCGCGACGGCGGCCTCGAACTCGGCGAACGAGTGGACGACCAGGCTGCGCAGCGGCGTGTAGCCGGTCGGATGGTCGGCGGACGCGGCCTCGACCGCGCGAAACCGGTGTTTGTCGAGGCCGATCGCCGCCCGGGCCGGCTCGGCGCCGGGCAGCCCGAACCGCGCCGCCAGGTGGGCCCCCAGCACGACGCCGCGGTCGGAGAACGGCAGCACGCCGATCGGCCGCAGGTCGTGGCGGCCCAGTTCCGCGGCGACCTGCCCGGCCACGGCAGCCGCCTCCGGTGCGTCGTCCAGGGCGAGCTGGCCGAGCTGGCCCAGCGGGGCGGCGATCACGACGTCGGCGGCGGCGGCGTCCTGCGGCCTCGGCTGGTCGGTGACCAGGACGAGCCGCGCCCGGTACTCCTGGCGGCACAGGTCGCGCAGCTTCGCGACGTCGTAGATGCGGGTGTTGTTGTAGCCGGTGAGGACGAAGCACGCGGCGCTGATGGCGCTACCTTCCCTTCGCACGGTGGATCCCGGCAGGGAGCGCTTGCGGTGCTTGTCCCGTGAGGACTGATGTGAGACGGCGCTCCTGCCTGGACCCGGCGAAGGCCTGACGCCC
>NZ_JBFLUG010000203.1:0-10109 GCF_041008525.1 Parafrankia sp. FMc2
GATCACCGGCAACGGCGTCAAAGGCCTGCTACTCGCCCGTCTGGAAGCGCTGGCATCAGGCGTCTCCGACCTAGCACCACCAACCACACTCCACAGCCACCCGGCCGGCCAGTAGCCGTTCTGGAAGCGCTGGCATCAGGCGTCTCCGACCTAGCACCACCAACCACACTCCACAGCCACCCGCCGAAAGGCCCCTGACCATGACCCGCAGCAAGCCAAGTCACGCCGAACACGCCGAACAGCTCCTCGGCGCAGCCCTGCCCTTCCTCCTCGGCGCAGGAATCTTCGCCGTCGCCTTCGCGCACGTCCTCGAGCTCGCACTGTGGGCCGGCCAGCCACGCTGGGCCGCGCTGATCGTCGCGAGCACCGGAGAGGCCATGGCGATCGCCGCCGGCCTGAAAATCCGCGCCCTGCGCCGGCGCCGCGCTGCCCTCGGCGCACCCATCGCCGTCCTGATCTGCGCCCTCGTCTGGTCCGGCGCCTGCAACCTGGCCACCTCCCTCATTCCGAGGGATGGCACCGGCCAGCTCACCGGCGACCCCGGCCTGTGGCCGCCCGTCGTGGCCGTCTGGGTCGTCATCGCCTTCGCGCTCGTCCTGAGCCTGGAGATGCTCAACGACCGCAGCGCGGCGCAGGCGCAGAACGCGCCGGTCGTCGACAAGACCACCGAGCCAGCACACGAGCTGGTCGCCGAACCCACCCCCGCGTCCGCCGACCCTGCGCCGGACAGCGCCGACACCGGGCCCCTGGCCCCCGTCGCGCGCATCCCCCGCGCCGCCACCCCCGCGCCGCGCCGGCGCGCCGACCGTGCGCCGCTTCGGCGCACCGGCACCAAGAAGGCGCGGCTCCTGGCCCTCGCGGCGCAGGTCGCACCGGACGACCCGCGCCGTCCCTCCGCGCTCGCGGCCGACCTCGCGGCGCAGGTCGGCATGACTCCCAACACCGCCCGGCGCATCCTCGCCGCCGCCCGCCGCTCCACCACCCCGGCCGGCGCAGACACGAAAGAGGCGCTGAGCGCATGAACCCGACCAGCATCACCATCCCGAGCCGCGCCGTCTTCGCCGGCGCCACCCGGCGCATCCTCGGCATGCACGACGAGTGGGACACCCCGTTCCACCACTTCATCTCGCTGACCTGGGACGGCACGGCCCTCGAGCCCTCCACCGTCGTCGCCATCACCACCGACATCCACCCCAGCGGCCATCCCCTGCTCATGGAGAGAGCGGCCCGCAAAGAGCTCGCCCGGGACTTGCCCGTCCCGTACGCCTACGCCTTCCTCCACGAGGTGTGGGCCGTCACCCTGGACCCGAACGCCAGCCCCGCCGAACGCGACGAGCTCGACCGCGTCGCCCTCCGACGCGAACTCGACCAGCACCCCGACCGGCACGAGCTCGCCGTCGCCTGCTGCGTCGACATCCACGGCCGCCTCTGGACCGCCACGAAACAACGCGGCACCGAACACGACGGCATCGACGAGCACTTCTACGGCGACCCCGACACCGCCCCCGGCGGCAGCTTCATCACCGCACTACGCGCCGTCGCCGACCTCGCGAAGCAGGCCCGGACATGATCCGCCGCCTGTTCCGCGCGCTCGGCCGACGACCCTGCCACCGCGCAGGCTGCGGCCATCCCCTCCACGCCCACCGCCACCACCGCACCGGAAGCGACTGCTCCCTGTGCGCCTGCCCCGCCTACCACCGGCGCATCGGCGGCCGGCGTTGAGGATCCGCATCGAAGGCGGCCGCGCCGAACTCGACGCCGCTGTCCGCGCCCTGCGCCAGGTCCTCGACGTCCACGGCACCTCCCGCGCCCACCCCAACCGGACAAACGACCGGCTCCGGATCTACGTCGACGCCCACGCCCGCCGCCCCGAAACCACCGAGCCCACCACCAGCCACCGACAGGACGGACCACCCACCCATGACCGATGACCAGCACACCGAGCACCGGGTCAGCCTCGAACTCTGCACCCGAGACCACACCGAAGCCCTGGGCCTGCTCGACCTGGCCTACGCCACAGCACGCGACATCGCCGGCGAGCACCCCGGCGTCGAACCCGCCGTCTCCATGACCACCTACCAGGTCACCGACGTCCAACCCCTCGTCCACGCCGCCGTCGTCGACGACGTCACCAACCGCGTCCTCGCCGCCATCCACCAGGACCGTCGCACCGAAGGGCCCTCCCGCGCATGAGCACCCACCTGGCCATCACCCCCGACGTCGAACGCGACCCCTGGACCGACATCACCAACCCGACACCCGGCCAGCTCACCCGCATCGGCCTACTCCGCCGCGGCACCACCGACGGCCGGGCCTCCGCCGCCCTCGTCGTCGAGCTCCCCGACGGCACCCAGGCCATCGCCCAGACCACCTGGCGAGTCCTCCAGGCCGCCGTCCGCGCCCTAGCCGCCGGCCCCGTCGGATCCGAGGAGACCCAGGACTGATGCACGACGACACCGACACCACCGAACCCCTCGACGAACGGATGATCGTCGAGCTCATGGGACGGGTCCGCCGCGCCGGCCGCGTCCGCGAAGTCGAGGTCGCCGGCCGCGGATTCCTGCGCCTCGACATCCCGAACGGCGACGCCTGGGTCACCCAGTTCGTGAGCCCCGACGCGATCTACGCCCTCACCCCCACCACCGAGACCATCGCCCGCGCCGTCGCCGTCCACGAACAACCCGAACCCGTCTCCCGCTGGGAGCTCCCCGCCGCACCCGCACCACGCACCGCCGACACCGACGGCCAGGACGGCGACCACGACGACCGGGAGCCGTTCTGATGGGCGGGGAAGGAGGACTCTGCGGGCCCGGCCTGCCCCCCATCGCCCGACCCACCTGGGTCCGCCCATCCGCCGTCGGTGAAGATCACCCGCTCGACGGCATCGGCACCCTCGCCCTGGCCCTCGGCGGCTCACCCACGAGCTGGACCGCCGAGCTCCTGCGACTCCTGGCCAAGAGCGACGAACGGCGTTTGGACGTCCTCGCCGCCGCGGTGCCCTGGCACGTCCACGCCTATCGCTGGTGGCGCCACCAGGGCCACCTCCCCACCGCCGGCGAGCTCTTCGCCGAGCTCGCCCGCGCCGAGGGGGCCGAGCATGGCTGATCTCGCCGTCGACAGCGTCCGCACTGACCGCGACGCCGGCACCGCCGAAATCCAGATCCGCCTGACCGCCCGCCGCCGCGGCGCGACGACCGCACACATGGTCAACCCCGACGAGATCCCCGACGACATCGCCCGGGCCCTGCGCCGCTGGCTCGGCTACATCGACGTGCCCGCCCGGACGGACCGGCCGTGACCGCACCCCTCCCGATCTTCCCCGGGATGACATGCCACTGCCTGTGCGGGTTCCTCCACCCCGCCCAGCCCGGCCTGTGTACCGACCAGTACGAGACCACCAGGCCGGTGTCCAAGCCGGACGTGGGCCTGGTCGAGGACCTGCCCCTGCGGATGTGCACACCCTGCGCCCAGGCGCACGACCAGCGCGCGGCGGCCGCCACCCCGGCCGCCTGCCCGCCGCACCCGTCCGAGGCCCTCACCACCCGCCGAGCCGGCCGGTTCAGCCGTGCCCAGGTCCAGACCTGCACCCGATGCGGAGACACCCAGGTGCTCGAACCATGACCAGCCAGCCCGAATCCATCCGGCGCGCCCACATGGATGAGCTGGTCGGGCTGCTCGCGGCCGCGGAAGCGCAGGTCGTTGAGCTGACCGAGCAGCTCGCCGCGGCCGAGAAGGCCTCCGCGGCCGCGGACGACATCCTCGCCGGCCGGGAGCTCGACCTCTCCGCTCAGAACCTGATGATCGCCCGGCGGCTCCAGCGGATCCTCGACGCGCGTACCGCCGAGCTCGCAGACGTCCTCACCCGGGCGGACGACCTGCAGCGCGCCCTGGACGACCCGGCTACTGAACTCGGCCGGACTCGTGAACAGCTCACCGCCGTCCACGACGTCATCGACCACTGGCTCGACCTGCACCGGACCATCACCCCGGCCGCACTGCCCACGATCCGGCTCACCGCCGCGGCCGCGGAGCTCCTGTCCGCGCTCGGCGCCGACCAGGCCGAGGTGCTGCAGCTCCTGGAGCAGGCCGGCACGGCCGAACAGGCCGATACCCGACCCCGGGGCCGCAGCGAGCTCGCTGACCGCGTCGACACGATCGCCCGCCTGGCCCGGCGCGTCCTCTACCTTGAGGACGAACTCGTCGACGCCTGGCACGACGGCCACCGCACCAACCAGCCCCTCCGCGACGTACTCGGCATGACCGAGGAGCAGTACGCCACCTGGGCGTCAGGCAGGCCGGACCAGGCAGCTACTCGCAGCCCGGAGGCTTCAAGTAGCGAGCAAGTAGCACCCCCGGAGCAGTGCCGTTCTGTCGTGGTCCAGGACCGCGACAGCCAAGACGTCACGGTCGCCGTCCTCGGCGCCCAGGAGATGACCGAGCAGGGCCGCGAAGCCCTCGGCCACATCGTCCAGGCCGCGGTCGACCGATTCGCCGACGACCTGGGCAAGCCACCGCCCGTGCTGCGGCTGGTCGCCACCGCCTTCATCCACGCCGCGGCCGCCCACGGCATCCTGCTGCGCCAGGCCGCCGCCAACGCCGGTGTCACCCCCGCCGCCGTCAGCCGCACGATCCAGGGCGCCGCGGACGCCGTCCACCTCACGGACCTCGTCCGCATCGCCGCCTGGGTCGGCCTCGACATTGTCGCCGTACCCAGGCCCGGCCCGACCCCGCCGAACACCCCCGAGCAGGAGCACCAGCAGTGACCAGCTATACGCCGACCGGCGGAGACGGCCGGTACGCCCGCATCTACCTGACCGACCTCGAGCCGCGCAGGGAGGAGGGCGTGCTGGAGTCGCCACCGCCCTCCTTCGAGGCCCTGGCCCTCGCGCTCGACCAGGCGCTCACCGCCGGCGACCGCGTCGGCGCGGCGGCACAGATCCGGCTCCTACGCGTCCGGGCCCGCGGGCTCGCCCCCTACTGGGAGCAGGAAGGGGGTGCCCCTGCTCCCCCTGGCCCGGCGTGCAGGAACCATCCGACATCGCCGGCGACGCACACCGCCGTCATGCCCGCACAGGCGAAGCAGCCCGACGGCAGCTACGACGAGCACGTGCCGCTCTGCCCGACCTGCGCCGTCAGGATCGGCACGATCGGCTTCCCCGTGGAGCAGCGATGAGGATCAGCTCTGACGACCCCCGGCGCCTCCCGGGGGACATCGCCGGTCCCGGTGGACCCCACGACGACCACCAGGTGCTCATCGACACGACCAACGCCGTCATCCTCGACGGCGCCGAGGTCGCCATCGCCCACAACGCCTCCGACAACACCGACCGCGGAGTCCTCCTGCTCGCCGGCCGCATCAACCAGACCCAGGACCGCGCCCGAACCGTCTACCTCCTCGACGAGGACGGCATGGCCGCGCTCGTCACCGAGATCGAAGCGCTGATGCGCCGAGCCGCCGGGGCCGGCTGGCTCGACCGCTACCGGGCCGCGAAGGCCCAGCGCATCGCCGACATGAAGGCCGCAGGCACCTGGCACCCGCTCCCACTCGACCCTCACCGCCCGTGAACCCGCCATCGCCCGCGGCCGTGCAGCTCGGTGACGCGCCGACCCACACCCGCACCCTGGCGGACGGCTGCGCCCAGCTCGACGGCTGCATCACCAACAGCGCCATCCCGGACTGGTGCGCCTACTGCGGCGCCCCTATCCCGCCCGCCTGGGACTGGGTCACGGCCCGCCAGAAGGTCATCGCCAGGGCCGCCTGGGACGCCCGGCAGCAGCGGAAGGAGCGTCAGATCAGCGCCCGGCGCGTCGAGAGGCTCCTCGCGTGGCGCCGGATCGACGCGGCGATGGCGCGGGGCGCGACCCTGGCCGACATCCTCCGAAGGATCACCGTCGCGTGACCAACGAGAGGCTGCGCGACCGAGGGGCGATACCGGACGTGAGGGGATGAAGTCGGAGCGGCGTAACATCCCCCAGCAAGACGCCCCGGGATAGGGCCCGGGGCGCTTCCCCAGGATAGGGCATCGTTGCCACGCCTTTTCTCATCATCAGAGCGCGCCGCGCTCTACCTTGCCGCGGATGGCCGCTGCACCCGATGCGGAGTGGATCTTCCGGAAGGCTGGCACGCTGACCACGTCGTACCTCACGTGGCGGGCGGACCGACTGACGTCATCAACGGACAGGCCCTCTGTCCTCAGTGCAATCTCTCCAAAGGATCTCGGGTGGACGTTCCACGTGGCTGGCAGGCCGAGGCGCTCGACAAATACCTCGCAGAGGCCCGCCAAGATTGGCTCGCCTGCGCAACTCCGGGCGCAGGGAAGACTCGATTCTCCCTGTTCGTCGTGCAGCGGCTCCGGCCTGCGGTCATCCGCCGAGTGTTCGTCGTCGTACCCACGGACGCACTGCGCCAACAGTGGGCGGATGCCGCGGCCGGCACCATCAACCTGCTTCCGGTCGGCGATCCAAGCGACATCGGCAAAGCGGGGTACGACGGCTATGTCGTGACCTACCAGCAAATGGCGCGTGGGGCGATGGCGAGCCTTGCGCGGCGCGTCGTGGGTCAGTCGCCAACGCTGGTCATCTTCGACGAGATTCACCACGCGGGAGAAAGTCGGTCGTGGGCAGAGGGCCTGCGGGAGGCATTCGACCCAGCTACACGTCGTCTAGCTCTCACCGGCACGCCTTGGCGGTCCGACGCCAACCCAATCCCGTTTGTCGAGTACGAGGAACCCGATACCAACGGCCGTCGGCGAGTCAGGGTCGACTACTCTTACGAGTACGGCCGAGCAGTCACCGACGGCGTGTGCCGCCCGGTGGTGTTCCACGCCTACGACGGCGAGGCTCGGTGGGTCGATTGCGGCCAGATCGTCGATGGCACGCTGACCGACGATGCAACCGCCGACGCCGCACTCGACACCGCGCTTCAACCAGGCAATAGCTGGATGCCCTCCCTGCTCCGCAAGGCAGTCGCTGAACTCGACGAGCTGCGTGTCGATGTCCCGGACGCAGGCGGACTCGTCGTCGCGGACAACCAGTCACACGCCCGCGAGTGGGCCGCCGAACTGGCACGTATCACCGGTGACCAGCCCACCGTGGTTGTGTCCGACGATCCCGAGGCCAAGGCAAATATCACCCGGTTCGATAAGGGTCGCAGCCGCTGGCTCGTCGCAGTCCGGATGGTCAGCGAAGGCATCGACATCAAGCGACTCTCCGTCGGCGTGTATGCAACCCGCACCGCCACACCTCTATTCTTCCGCCAGGTCGTTGGCCGCTTCGTCCGCACACGCCCAGGCGAAGACCACGCGGCGTCAATCTTGGTGCCTGCAGTGAGCAAGCTGACCGTGCACTGCAAGCAGATCGAGGAAGAACTGCGGCACGAGGTCGAGGCTGCACGCAAAGAGTACGAGAGCAGCGGTGGCTCCGGGCAGAACCCCCTAGATTTCCGCGAGCCGCTGTCTGCCTCCGAATCGACATTCGACCGGTCCATCCTCTCTGGGCAGGAGTTCCGGGCAGAGGCCTTGGACGAGGCCGCCCGGACCTGCGTCGAGTTCGGCTTCCCCACCCGGATGGCAGCCCAGATGGCCCGCTTGCTCGCAGAGAAAGCGGGTGGAGACCAGCCGGCTCCGGAGCCGGCAGCCACAGCAGTACCACGGCACCGGTACGAGAAGCAGCTGCGGGGCGAAATTGACATCCTCGCAGGCAAAATCGCGCGTCGGGCAGGCACCGAGAAGAAGGACGTCAACGCCAGAATCATCAAGGCAGGATTCCCCGCGCGTAAGCACTGCACCATTGACCAACTGGAGCAGATGCGGGACATGCTCGCGCGCTGGTTTGGTGAGGTGTGACCAGCAGTCCGAACCTCGCAGAGCGCGGAACCCGCATCGGTGCAATCGGATCCGCGATCCAGTCCGCCGACACCCGACTGTCGACCGTCACCGAGGGCGTGAAAGCAATCCTCAGAGACGAGTCCTGGCGCGAGTTCGTAACGGCGCGCGGAGAGCATGTTCAGCATGAGCGGTTCGTCGACTTCGTGACGACGCCGATGCTGCACGGCCTCGGTGTCACAGTCGATCTTGTCCGTCGGGTAGTGGCGGACGACCCTGCGGCGCTTGATCTCTTGGATCGGGCACTCCAAGGGGAACACGGTGGTGATCGAAGCGCCAACGTTGATAATAGCAACGTTGCTTCACGTCCCACCGGCACCACACAGGATCAGGCGCTCCGCCGTCTCCGTAGAGAAGCGGATGCCGGCAACGAACACGCTGCCGAGCTGCGCACCGAAGTCCTCGCAGGCCGTCTCTCTGCCCACCAGGCGATGATCCGCGCGGGGTTTCGCCCGAAGACCGTCTCGGTGCCCATCGCCAAGCCCGAGTCGATCGCCAACACCCTCCGCCGACACATGACCCCCGAGCAGTTGCGGGAGCTTCGGCGCCTGCTTGGCGACGACACGTCATAGTCTGCCCGGCCTCATCCGCCCGGGCAGATGTCCGGGCGGATGATGACGCTGTGACCGTGGACCTGGGCAGTCTGGTGGCCGAACTGGAGTCCCTCTGGTGTCGTCACCGCGCGCTGCGGGACGTCCCTGTCAGACACTGGCGAGTGGTGCGTGACAGGAGGGCTGACTGTGAATGCTTACTACGCTCCGCCGGGCGGGTACGAGGCGCCAGTCATCGACGGCTGCGCCACCTGCGGCGAGATCATCCTCTGTGAGCCGGTTATCGGTGGCTATGGCTGGAAACATCTGACCCGGGCGGACCACGCGGTGGTCATGCCCCGACCGTGGTGGGACACCAAGACCGGCGAGTGGTACACCGAGCCGATCGTCTGGACCTCACGGGACAGCGAATAGTCACTGGGACCTTTACCGGTCGATGATGGGCGTATGCCGCCGTCCGACGCTGACAGGGCCGACTACGTCTATGGGCTGGCCCGGGAGCTGGCGGACTGGTGGGACCGGCTCACGGAGATGCTGGACACTCGGACGCCGCCGCCGGCGGCGGTGCGGACGTTCGGCGCACTGGCCCTGTCGGAGACGCATGACTGCGGGACCGCCTGGGCGTACGCCGTGGACTCGACGGCGGAGGCGCCCCGGGTGTTCTGCCCGGCCTGCTCGGCCGGTGGCGCCCTGGGAACCCGCGCGGCGTACCTGCGGGCACCAGTGACAGCGGTCGGGTCAGGTGGCTCGCCGGCGCCGCTACGGATCGCCGCGCTCGACGCCGTGCAGACGATCGCAGGGGGCCTGGCCGTCGTCGAGGCCGTGGTACGCGCAGCGCTCGGGGACAGTGCCCGGCCGTCGGCGCGCACCTCACGCGACACGGTGGTCCAGGCCACTCGCTATCTGGGCCGGCAGGCCGCCCGGCTGGCCAGCACCGAGGACGACGACATCGCGTGGGCGGTCGATGAACTGCGCCGCCTCGTCGGTGTGCTGCGCGCGCAGGTTGGGACGGCGCGGCAGGTCCGGGCCATCGCCGGCCCCTGCCCGATCTGCTCGACGTGGTCGCTGCGGGCGCTGCTCGGTCGCGAGCAGATCGTGTGCACGAACAGCGTGTGCCGCTGTCAGAAGGACACGTGCGCCTGCCAGCAGGGCCGGCCGCACCTGTGGAGGTTCAGCCCCGACCCGGCCCGCGACGAATGGGCCCGCCTCAGCCTCATCCTCGACGTCGAGCTGTATGGACTCCTGGCCGTCGACGGAGCCTGATGGCTGACATCACGGTCACCACCGCCGAAGCCGTCGCCCTGCTTGCCACCGCCCAGCCGCCCGTCACCGCCCGGCATATCCAGGAATGGGCCCGGGCCCGCCGAGGGCGCCCCCCGCGGATCCGCCCTGTCGGTGCCCGGGGCCGTTCGCGACTGTATGCCTGGTCTGACCTGCTACGCCTCGAACGCGACACACGGCCACACCGAGGCCACGCCAGCCGCACCAGCGAGGACCAGGTACATTCCAACCGTGGGCGGTAGCCATGCCCACCGCGAGCCGGCCCGGCCGGCTGCTAACGCTGGTGCCCTGCTGGGTCTGCCAGGGCACCAGCATCTCGGCCCCGCTGAGCCCACGCCGGCGGACTAGGGCCGCAGGGCCTGACTCTTATACAAATCTCCGAGACCACGAGACC
>NZ_JBFLUG010000204.1:0-9846 GCF_041008525.1 Parafrankia sp. FMc2
CGGTGAGGGTTGCGGGTGGCAGGCCGAGGGGGGCGACCGGTGCGGCGCGGAGCCGGGCAAGGAGATCCGCGGGGGTCTTGCCTCCGCGGTAGGAGTGCCGCCGGGTGAACGCGGCCATCCGAGCTTCTCGGTTAGTGTTGACACGCTACCAGGAACCGGAATACGCAAGAAGCTCGACAGTGACGCCGCGCAGTCAATAGTAGGCCGCCGCAGCATCAACAGTTCTCGACCGGCTGCCAACGGGCCGGTCCTGACTGGGAGCCGGTGAAGGGCACCGGCCCTGTTAACGGAAAGGTTGAAGTTACCACGGCGGATTCAACTGGTCGTCGCAACACCTCGATCCGGAGGTGTGGGAATGGGACGGCCGGCGGATTGGACCGAGACGGTCACAGGGCGGGCGGGGATGCGGTCGCCGGGGCGACCGCCTGAGGCGCGCCGCGAGCATCAGCAGCGGTTCTGGGCTGCGATCGCGCGTGGGCTGAGCAGCGAGGATGCCGGTGTCGCGGCCGGCGTGTCGCCGGCGGTCGGGAGCCGATGGTTCCGCAACTGCGGCGGGATGCCCCCTTCGGACTTCCCTGCCCCGTCGGGCCGATATCTGTCGTTCGCGGAGCGGGAGGAGATCGCCCTGGGTCGTGCCCGCGGGGACAGCATCCGCCAGATCGCCCGGGGTTTGGGCCGGCCTGCGTCGACGGTGTCGCGGGAGCTGCGGCGTAACGCCGGCACCCGGTGCGGGACGCTGGTCTACCGGGCCACGCTCGCGCAGTGGCATCGCGACCGCCGTGCCGCTTGCCCCAAGACTGCCAGACTCGCCGGCAACGAGCAGCTGCGCAGCTACGTGCAGGACCGGCTCGCCGGGCCGGTCCGCCGCGGCGACGGCACGCCTGTGCCCGGCCCGTGGACGGCGCCGTTCACCGGCAGAAACAAGCCGGACCGCCAGGACCGCCGCTGGGTCAGCGCGTGGAGCCCGGAACAGATCTCGCGGCGGCTGCGGGTCGACTTTCCCGACGACCCGGCGATGCGGATCTCGCACGAGGCGATCTACCAGGCTCTTTACATCGAGGGGCGGGGGGCGTTGCGCCGTGAGCTGGTCGCGTGCCTGCGCACGGGCCGCGCGCTGCGGGTGCCACGCGCGCGGGCCGGACGACGCGGCGACGGCATGGTCACGCCCGAGGTGCGGATCGGTGCCCGGCCCGTCGAGGCCGCGGGCCGGGCGGTCGCGGGGCACTGGGAATCTCAATGGTGTTGTCAAGCTGTCCGCGTGGACGCGGGCGGTGTCGCTGTCCAGGGTCGGTTCTCCCGCAGCAGCGCCCATAGGACGTCGACGCGGCGGCGGGCCAGGGCGATGACGGCTTGGCTGTGGGTGGCTCCCTGATCCCGCTTCTTCAGGTAGTAGTCCCGGTTCGGGCCGGGGCGGATCATGCTGGTCTGCGCGGAGAGGTAGAAGACGTGCCGTAGCGGGCGGCTGTAGCGCAGTGGCCGGTGCAGGTTGCCGGTGCGCCGGCCGGAGTCGTTCGGGACAGGCACCAGCCCAGCGGCGGCGGCAAGGTGCCCGGCGCTGGGAAACGCCCGCAGCTCCCAGCAGGGCGTTGGCGACTGCGCCGCGCCTTGCTGGGGGCAGCCTCGATCCGGCCAACACTCAGCGCAACAGAGCCGGTTCAGATGGTTCCGAACAGCACTCCCGCGCCGAGCACCACCAGGCAGGTGAGGGCTGCCCACTTGACCGTCATCCTGATGTGATCACTGAACTCGACCTTGGCCAACCCGATGAGCACGTACACGGCCGGTACCAGGGGACTGGACATGTGCAGCATCTGGCCGGACAACGAGGCTCGGGCGATCTCGATCGGCTCGACGCCGTGTGCCGCGCCAGCCTCGGCCAGGACCGGGACGATGCCGAAGTAGAAGCCGTCGTTGGACATGAAGTAGGTCAACGGCAGGCTGAGCACGCCGGTGATGATCGCCATGTGTGGGCCGAGGGCGTCGGGGATGGCGTCGATGATTACGCGGGCCATCTCCTCCACCATGCCGGTGCCGGTGAGTACGCCGGTGAAGACCGCGGCGGCGAAGACCATGCCGGAGACGTTGACGATGTTGTCGGCGTGCGCGGCGATGCGCTCTTTCTGCTCCTCCATCCGCAAGAAGTTCACCGAGAGCGCGATGGCCGCTCCGATCATGAACAGCACCGGGATGGGGAGCGCCTCCAGGATCAGCAGGGTGAGGAGGGCGATGGTCAGCGCCGCGTTGAACCAGAACAGCCGGGGGCGCAGCGTGGCGCGGTTGGGGTCGAGGCCGATGTGTTCGGCAGCGTTCCCGTCGGCAGCGTGCCCCGCGCCGCCACCGGCGTTCGCCAGGTTGCCGTTCCCATGGGTATCCGGCCGGGCAACCCGGTCGCCGCCGATGACGCCGACCGGGTTGCCGCCGGCGAGGGCTGGCACGGCCGCTCCTTCCTTGATGAGCATTTGAGGCTCGGTCCTGACCGGCAGCTTCGACTCGACTCCTGTCTGGATCTCGTCAAGGGTCAGCAGGTGGAGGCGGCGGCGCTCGCGCAGACCGAGGTACCCGGCGAAGAGGAAGACGAAGGCCAGGCCGACCGCGAGCGCGGGGACCATGGGCACGAAGATGTCGCCCGCGTCGAGGTGGAGGGCGCTGGCCGCGCGCGCCGTGGGCCCGCCCCACGGCAGTGTGTTCAGCACGCCGTTGGCGGTCGCGGCCACGCAGGTCAGCACCACGACTCTCATCTTCAGCCGCTGGTAGAGCGGCAGCAGCGCACTGACTGTGATCATGAATGTGGTGGAACCGTCGCCATCCAGCGAGACCACCGCGGCGAGCAGCGCGGTGCCGAGCACCACCCGCAGCGGGTCTGCCCTGCAGAAGCGCAGGATGCCTCGGACGATCGGGTCGAACAAGCCGACGTCGATCATCACGCCGAAGTAGATGATGGCGAACATGAGCATCGCGGCGGTGGGTGCCAGCGACCTGACGCCGTCCAGGACGTAGTCCCCGAGTGACGCGCCCTGCCCGACGAGTACACAGGTTAGGGCCGGGATGAGAATCAGGGCGGCGATCGGCGACATCTTCTTGGTCATGATCAGCGCAAGGAAAGCAGCGATCATGGTGAAACCGGCAACCGGCAGCATGAGGACGCCTAACGTTCGTCGTCTAAACGGTGGCAGGCGGCGTTTGGAAACTCCCGTGAAAGATCCGGAAACTCCCGCGAAAGATCGAGTGTGACCCGCCTCATGGCGGGCGACAGTACGGACGAACTGTCGATGCCGGTAGTATTGATAGCATTGCGCCGGTAAGCCGCACAAATTGTGTTCTGCGCGTTTAGCTCATGTCGTCCACCGGGGGTTCCGGGGTACGTTGGCACGGTGCTGAGGCCCCCCAGGCTCGCCACCCAGACGATGTTGTTACAGGTGGCGGTCATCGCGGTTGTCACTGGGAGCGGCTTCTTGCTGGTCACCGCACTCCTGCGCACCGAGCTCGAGCGACAGTTCCAGGACCGCGCGCTCGGAATAGCCACAGCGGTCGCGGCGCGACCCGGTCTCGGAGACGCGGTGCGCGGCGGCCGTCCCGATCCGAGCGACGACATCCAACGGGACGCCGAAAGCGTCCGCGTCGCGACCGGCGCGCTGTTCGTAGTGATCTTCGATCGGGACGGCATCCGGCACTCGCACCCCAACCCCGCCCTGATCGGCGGGCGGGTCAGCACCGACCCGTCCGGGCCGTTGCGGGGGGAGCGGGTGTCGAGCATCGACCGGGGCACGCTGGGCGAGTCGGCCCGCGGCAAGGTCCCGATCTACGACTCGGCCGGCGCCATCGTCGGCGGGGTCAGTATCGGAATCGACGCCCGCGATATCGGACGGCGGCTCGGTGACCTGCTGCCCGTCGCCGGTCTGTTCGCCGGGTTGGCGCTCGCCGGCGGAGCGGTGGGTGCCGCGCTGCTGGCCGCCCGACTCAAACGACGCACCCTCGGGTTGGAGCCGGCCGAGCTGGCCGATCTGCTCCGCGACCAGGTGGCGGTACTGGAGGGGATCGGCGAGGGGGTGCTCGCCGTGGACACCGCCGGTCGGGTCAGTGTCTGCAACGCCGAAGCGGCCCGCATCCTCGACGGCACGCCGGGGCGAATCGCGGACCTTCCGCCGGAGGCGCGCGCTCTTCTCACCGACGACGCGACCGTGGTCGGCACGCTCCGCGTCGTCGGCGACAAGGTGGTCCGGGTGACCCGCCGGCCGGTCCGCCGTGGTGACCACGACCTCGGCACCGTGCTGACGATGCGGGACCGCACCGACCTCGACGGGCTGTCCCGTGAACTGGAGGCGACCCGGGCGCTGACCGACGCGCTGCGGGCGCAGGCCCACGAATACACCAACCGGCTGCACACCCTGGCCGGCATGCTCCACCTCGGGCACGCCGACGACGCGCGGTCATACCTGACGGAACTGGCCGGCGAGTCGATCGGCGGCGGACAACTCTCCGACGCCTACCTCGACGGGCTGCTCACGGCGAAGGCCGCGGTCGCCTCGGAAGCAGGGATCACCTTACGGCTCGGTGAGGCCACCTGGGTTCCCGGTCGGCTGACCGCCCCGCTCGACGCCGTCACCGTGGTCGGCAACCTGGTCGACAACGCGATCCAGGCCGCCGCGGCCGGCACCCGCCGCCCCGCGTGGGTCGAGGTCAGCCTGCTCGCCGCCGACACAGACCTGCACGTCTACGTGGCCGACAGCGGCCCCGGGCTCCCTATCGAAAACGCCGCCGACATATTCCGGCTCGGTTTCACCACCAACGGCGACAATTCACGACCGCACGGATTCGGCCTATCCCTGGCGCGGCAGACCGCCCGCCACCACGGTGGGCATGTAACACTACGCGACGCCGGTGGGGCGACCGCCGGTGCCATATTCGTCGCGGTGCTACCCGGGGTGCTCAGGCCGGAACCCGGATTCGCCTGGCAGAGCGCCGAATGATCCGGATTCTGATCGTCGACGACGACTTCCGAGTCGCCGGGGTGCACGCCTCATACGTGAACGCGGCAGGCTTCTCCGTGGTAGGCGTCGCGCACACAGCCGAGGACGCGGTCACCGCCTGCCGGGACCTGAGGCCGGACCTCGTCCTGCTCGATCAGTACCTGCCCGACCGGTCCGGCACCGAGATCCTGCCCGACCTCGACGCAGATGTGATCATGCTGACCGCGGCGGCCAACGCCGAAACGATCCGCGCCGCGCTCGGCGCCGGGGCGCTCAACTACCTGCTCAAGCCGTTCACCGCACAGCAACTCACGGACCGGCTGGCCGCGTACGGCCGGTACCGGCAGCACCTTGGAACAGGTCGAGATCTCGCTCAGGAGGACATCGACCGGGCGATGGCCCTGTTGCACGAGCACGACACCCCGACCGCCGGATTACCGAAGGGGCGCTCGGCGGTGACCGCGCGGCAGGTGCTCACCGCGATGCACGACTCCGGCCAACCGGTAACCGCGGTGGAGGTCGCAGAGATCGTGGGTGTCTCCCGGGCCACCGCCCAGCGATACCTGGCCGACCTTGCCCGCGCGGGCAAGGTCGAACTGCGGTTACGGTACGGCAGCGCCGGCCGCCCGGAGCACCTGTACCGATGGCGCGGCATCGCGTCACCTCAAGATCCTGGTGGCCGTCGACGAGAGCCCGTGCCACACGCCAGCGACCGGGACGGTCATGAGCCTGCCGACGATCATGCTCCGGGCAATGACGGGTAGCCGGGCCAAGGCCAACAGCGTCACGGGGCCAAGGGCGTAACAGACATCGTCCACCCCGTGCTGGACACGGGTGTTTCGGGACTAGTTTTCGGGACGGTTTCCGGCCTGCTCAGCCCTGTCCCGTGTCGATGTCCGAAGTCGTGTGCGCGGATGTCTGGAGGGGTCTGTTGCATTGCGGGATGGCAGGGCATGGTTGGCCCTGTCGAGCAGGTGATCAGATCGCGAGGGTGAGCTCGGTGAACGCGGCTGTCAGCCGTGCGTGCGGGGCGGTGTCGATCCCGAGTTCGTAGTGGCCGCGGCGGATGTTCTGGACCAGCGCATGCCCTGCGCTGATCGTCTGGGCGGAACGCAGCCGTTTCAGGCCGCGCATCGGCCGGAGCCGGGCTTTCAACCGGCCATGATCGAATTCGATCCGGTTGTTCTCCCGCGCGGCATCGACGTGGCAGGCCTCGGGGAGCAGCTCGTCCAGGATCCGCGGGTAGACGGGGGCCTTGTCGGTGGTGACCTCGACCGGCCGGCGCCCGTGGGACAGCGCGCCGGTGAAGAACCGGCGTGCCGCAGCCTGATCACGGCGGGTGCTGGCGAGGACGTCGATGACCTGCCCGTACTGGTCGACAGCCCGGTACAGGTACGTCCACCGGCCGGCGACCTTGACATAGGTCTCGTCGACGAACCACCGGTCACCAGGGCGGTGCCGACACGGCCGGGCCGCGTCCACGAGCAGGGGCGTGAAGCGTTGAACCCACCGGTAGATCGTGACGTGGTCGACCTCGAGGCCGCGTTCGGCGAGGAGCTCTTCGACATCCCGGTAGGACAGCGAGTACCGCAGGTACCACCGCACTGCCAGGACGATCACTTCCGGTGGGAACCGGAACCCGGCGAACTCCGACACCGGAGCCGGTGGACGGACACGACGTCGACGCATCCTTCGATCATGACTGCTCGGTGGTCGAGATGGCGGACTTCGCCTATGCAACAGTGCCTGCTGACTCAACCAGAACAGGGTGATCGGATCTGGGAGTGGATCGTTACCAAACGTTAGCGAGGACGACTGCGAGTACAATCACTTCGAGCATGAACCGGTGCACTCGATACTACTGATCACGATGCTGATCTCGGGCGCGTTCCCTGGACTGTGACTGGCGAGCGTGTGTACAGACAAGCGACACTCACCACCCGTCCGGGATGTCTAGCCCCGACGGCCCTTACATGACGCAGCTTGAGATCTTCCGCTGCGCCCAACCCAATGAGCACACATTGAGCATCAGGGAAATTCCGAAGCCGAACTAAACTGGGTCGAATTTTCCAACCATGCAGGTTGCGGCGATATCGATCAAAGGAAGACGCGGATGACGGCCATTGTACGAGCCGGTTAAAAGCCGGTTGCTCTGCCAATTGAGCTAACGGCCCTGCTGAGAGTCATCGTACCGAACCCCCCGTCGAGAGGGAGGCCTGGGCGCGGGGGAGGTTGGCGCAGGAGGTGGGGTGGGGGGCATCAACCACGCGGTTGCGACCCGAGTTCTTGGCTGCATAGAGAGCACAGTCGGCGCGGTCGAGGACGTCCGCGAGGGTGGTGTCGACGGGGGCGAGCTGAGCGGTGCCGACGCTGACGGTCACCCCCAGAGTACCGCGCGCGGTGCGGAACGCGAGTGCGGCGACGGTCTGGCGGAGGCGCTCGGCCAGACCGGGCGGGTCGTGGTCGGTGATCACGGCGATCTCCTCACCACCGATCCGGCCGACGATGTCACCGGCCCGCAGGGTGGCGCGGATGCTGGCGGCGACAGTGGCGAGCACCTCGTCGCCGGTGGCATGGCCGAAGGTGTCGTTGACCTGCTTGAAACGGTCAATGTCGATCATGAATACGGCGAGGGGCCGGCCGTTCCACCGGCAGTGCTGGAGCCTGGCCTGGGCCAGTTCGAGGAAGCGGCGCCGGTTCGGCAGGCCGGTCAGGCAGTCGCTGGTCGCCTGACGCCGGATCTCCTCGAAGCTGGCAGCGGCGTCACACGCCGTGGCGATCTCGGTGAGCAGGTCGTAGGCGGCCTCGTCGGGTCTCGTGGCCAGGGCAGCGACGATCAGACAGCTGCCTGTCGCCGCGGACGGCGCCGGCCTGCCGGGAGGCGGAACCGCGCCGGGAGAGCCGGGGCGCACCGGTGTGGGGGGGAGCGCGGAGGTGGAGGTCGTCCGGACGGGCGGTCCGGGCCCGAGGGCGGCATCGGGCTGCGGCACCGGACCGGCGGCCGGTGCGGCGGCGAGCCAGGACCCGGAGGCGTGCCGGTGCCCGGGGAGCGGCCATGGCCGTCCGGAGGGCACGGAGGTGCCGCGGTCGTGGGCGGAGCCCAGGACGGAGTCGGCGATGTCGGCCGGTAACGGCTCGCCGAGGGTGCCGTCGGCGACGTCGCCCCAGGTGGCCACGACCCGCAGTGTTCCCGACTCCTGGCGGCGCAGCACCCAGACCGCCTCTACCGGCAGCAGCTGGGTGACCGCGCCCATCACCTGGCTCAGCAGGCAGCGGACGTCGGTGGTCGCCGCGCGGATCGCGGCCTGGTTGAGGCGGCCCCGCAGTACGTGCCGGCGTCGCTCGGCGACCACCAGCGCTCGCAGCGCTGCCGGGTCGCTGGATCGGCAGGTGCCCGCCAGGTCGGCGAGGTCCGCGACCATCAGCTCACGCTCGATCTGTGCGGCGACGGTGGACGCCATGGCCAGCAGGAGTGGGCTCGTGTCCTGCGCGGCGCAGGTGAAGTTGACCAGGCCGACGATGGAGCCGAGACCAGGGCCGTGCACGGGAGCGGCACCGCACGAATATGACTTGCCGCCCACCGCGAAGTGCTCCCAGGAATCGATCAGTACCGGGTGCCCGAGGGTCAGTGCGGTGCCAATCCCGTTCGTGCCGATGATCGCTTCCGAGAAATCGAAACCGGGGACGATCGGCCCGCTTTCCATCGCGCTGCGCTCGAAGGCGCGATCGCCGCCTGCATGGAAGAGCAGGAGGCCGTCCGCGTCGGCGAGCATCCCGATGACCGCGACCCCGGTCAGCCGTTCGACGGCCGCGCTCAGCACCGGCCGCGCGACCCGGACGAACGGGGAGTCCGTCTCGACCTCGACATACCGGGCGTCTGCGAGCACAGGAGGAACCGCGTAGTCGCGGGCGCGTGCCCAGGACTGCCGGACGATGTCGCGCGGTGCGCACTCATGCCCGGGACCGTGTTCCGGCAGGGCCGGCAGGGCCGGCAGCAGACCGCGGAGCCGGATGCCCTCCGGCTCCCGACCTGGCTGCTCGAATAACTGCCGATACGCCATCGCGCCGCGCGCCCGCCGTCCTGTCGGACCGATCACTTGTTTGCTGCCATCAAAACGACGGTAACACGAAGGTCGGTGCCGGGCATTCGCGGCGAATGTGTTTACTTTCCGCGCGGGTCAGAGCCGGTCATAGGATGTTTTTCGTCGGATAAGCGGCTGGCGGTGTCACCCAGCGGCGCCGGCGCACTGCTCGCCGCTCTGTCGTCTCCGCTGTCCGCTGCGGTCAGCGCAGCCCGGAGCGGACGAAGGCGTCGACGACCTGGCGCTTCATGACCAGCGACAGCTGCGCCGCCTCGACCAGGGGCTTGTAGATCCACAGCGCCGTCGACCTGCTGGTCGACGCCCGGCGGCTGCTGCAGATCGGGAACGGCGGATCGGTGCCCGTCGCGGAGGACTCCCTGCTGCGGTTTCTTGCCATGGGCCGTCCGGCGGAGGCACCGAGCGACATCGCCGGCAGGCGTCCCCGCCGACCGGCCGGCGCCGTCATCGAGCCACCGGCTGACCCTGGACGCCGGGCCTCGACCAGTGACCCTCCCGCTGAGCAGGACGGAGGGCCACCGGCCGGGCACCTTTGATCATCCGGTGTAGTAAGGCGTTCCCGGGACGGCCGAGAGCACTGCCGGCGCTGCGGCTGGCAGCCCGCCGCCGCCGCCACCGCCGCCGCCGCCGCCGGGAACACCGCCACCGCCACCGCCGGGAACACCACCGCTTCCGCCGCCGGGAACACCACCACCACCGCTTCCGCCGCCGGGAACACCACCGCCACCGCTTCCGCCGCCGGGAACACCTCCACCACCGCTTCCGCCGCCGGGAACACC